>JAYEOP010000338.1 GCA_034723125.1 Bacteroidota bacterium
AATGCATATTTCACAGTAGCCATATCATTAATATTTTTACAAAAGTAATAATTTTTTTTGTCTTTTTAAATTCAAATATCTTTCAAATCATATTAGTTTTTTAACTTTGTGAGTTCGTTTCTTTGAAGAATTTAATGAATCTGTTTATAAAATGAAAGAAAACTATATAGTATCAGCAAGAAAATACCGCCCATCAACTTTTGATGATGTTATTGGGCAAGACCATATTTCACAAACTCTTAAAAATTCCATTGTAAACAATCATTTAGCACAATCGTATTTATTTACAGGTCCACGAGGCATAGGAAAAACAACCTGTGCAAGGATTTTTGCAAAAGCACTCAATTGTACAAACAGGAAAGAAAACGGAGAACCTTGTAACGAATGTGATTCTTGTAAATCTTTTATTGCTCAAAGATCATTAAATATTTATGAACTTGACGCTGCTTCAAACAATTCTGTTGATGATATAAGATTATTAATTGATAAAGTAAGATTTGCTCCTCAAAGCGGAAAATATAAAATCTATATTATTGATGAAGTTCACATGTTATCTGCTCAAGCATTTAATGCATTTCTTAAAACATTAGAGGAACCTCCTTCTTATGCTGTTTTTATTCTTGCTACAACAGAAAAACATAAAATTATTCCCACAATACTTTCACGTTGTCAAATATTTGATTTTAACAGAATTCAAATTCCGGATATTGTGCAACATCTGAAACACATATCTGAAAAAGAAAATATTGAATCGGAAGAAACTGCACTTCATATCATAGCTGATAAAGCTGATGGTGCATTACGAGATGCACTTTCAATATTTGACAGAATAGTAAGTTTTTCAGGAGACAAGGTTACTTATGATTTTGTAATTGATAACCTGAATATTATTGATTATGAATATTATTTTAAGGCTACAAATTTTATTTTAGAAAGTGATATTTCACAATCTTTAGTACTTTTTGATAAAATTATTAACCTTGGATTTGAAGGACAAAACTTTTTACTCGGTTTAAGTGAACACTTTAGGAACCTGCTTGTAAGCCAATCACAACAAACAATTCAATTACTTGAAATACCCGATAAAGTAAAAGTAAAATATCTAGAACAAAGTAAAATCATTAATAAATCAATAATAATATCCGCATTAAATATTCTTAATCAATTTATAATTAGTTATAAAGAAAGTAAAAACCAGAGACTACATACAGAACTAGCAATAATCAAGTTATGCCACATTAAAGATGCAATCGATTTAAGTTCGGTATTAAAAAAAAAAGCTCTGAGGAATTAATCCAACCTACAAAAAGCGAGACCAAAGAAACAAGCGAAAAAACCCCTTCCATAAAAAAGGAAATAAGCAATAAAAATCAAACATCAACAGCACCTTTATCAAAAAATCTTTCACAAATAAGAGAAAAATTAAAAAATCAAGAAAACAACAATAATAAAGAAAAGGATGAAAAAATAGATGCTCATGTTGAATATGATATTGATGTTAATAAATTCAAATTAGCATGGGAAGATTACATTGAAAAAATATTAAAAAAGGAAAAGAAACTCAACCTATACAAAGCACTTACAATTAACCAAGCTGAGATTGAAAAAAATATTATTACAGTTGCATTTGAGAACTCTGCGATTGAAAAACTTTTTATCCAAGAGAAACCCAATATTTCGAAATTTCTTAATGAAGAACATGACATTCAGGATATAATTTTTAGAACCAAATTAAAGATAATTTCAAAAAATGAACAAGGTTCATATTTGGTTAATCCAAAAGAAAAATATAATTTTATGACAGAAAAAAATCCTGATCTATCTAACCTACAAAACACTTTTGGACTGCAACCTGAGGAATAGAATTTGTTGATTTGCTGATTTGCTGATTTGCTGATTTGCTGATTTGCTGATTTGCTGATTTGCTGATTTGCTGATTTGCTGATTTGTTGATTTGTCCGTCTCTCTTAACTATAGGCACTTTAGGCACTCTAAGTACTTTAGGCACTTCTTATTAAAAAGGTTCTTTATTTTTTAATAATCCCCAAAACTGTTGATAAGTACCCAAAAGCATTAAGTTATAGAACCCCCTTTAAATAATTATCACTATGTTTGCAATGGAAAATATTATCAAAACAAAACTTTTTTATTTAGGAAATAATTTTTTTATGGGAAATCCAAACATTTTCAACTACTAAAAAAAACACTTTAAATACCTGAAAACTAAAAGTCTTGTTGGATGTATATTACAATAGTTTCATGTAACTGAGGTGGCGGAGCTGTGAAAATTGCTTTGGTAAATATAATGACCTTTTCTATGATATAAAAAATTGATTATAGAGGCGAGAATAGAATTTCCCTTAAGGTTAACTATAATTTGCTTATTAAAAATTGGGTAAAAAGGAAAAAACTTTATTGTTTTGTTGCATAGTACAAATTATATTATATTTGCGAATAGGTTTAATATACATTCAAAATTTATTAGGGTATGAAAATATTAAAACTACAGAAATTTATACTTAGTTATTACAAACAAGGGATTTGACCTGTCTGC
>JAYEOP010000339.1 GCA_034723125.1 Bacteroidota bacterium
TCGAGTAGGTAAAGGGGAATTTCACCCATAAACTATTATTTTCTTTTAGTTTTTACTGTTCCAACCATTTTTCTTTGATTTCAATAAATGTTTTAACAGGGTCTTTTGCTCGCCAGATAGTGCTATGTAGTGCAATACCATTAAATCCTACTTCTTTAAGGTCGTCAATATTTAAAATATCTATTCCTCCTTGAGCAATAATAGTTCTATTTGTATTTCCTAAAAAATTTAATAGCTTATTTTTATCTTTAAAAAGATGTTTACCATTTTCTGAAATTGATGAGAATAAGGATGTAAGGAAAAAATATGAATAATAATTCGGGCTTTTTGATATTTTACGTGTACTCTTGTGTGAAATAGAAATTATTAACTTCCTTTTTTTTATAGTCGATGTAAAAAACAATCTATAAATTTTATTTTTACGTTTTTTCTCAGAAAAATAAACTCCACCAAGATCATATTTTTTTAAAAGCTTAAAATGACTATGAAGGATAATTCTTTTATGAAATTCGGAAGGAATTTTTTCAATTAACTCTGAAACATATTTAGTTGAATAACTTTGTTTCCTTAAATGTATAAAAGAAAGTCCTTCTTTGAGCATTTTACTTATAATTTCAGCCTCATTATCATACTGATGATTAGTTGTAAATATGATTATTAATTTATTATCCTCCACACCTCAAATATTAACTGTTCATTGAAATTAAAAATTCTTCGTTTGATTTTGTATTTTTCATTCTATCTTTTAAGAATGTCATTGCTTCTTCAGGATTCATATCCGACAAGTATTTTCGTAATATCCATGTTCTTTGAAGAATATTGCTATCAATAAGTAATTCTTCTCTACGTGTACTTGAAGAAGGGACATCCATTGAAGGATAAATACGTTTATTTGCAAGCTTTCTGTCAAGCATAAGTTCCATATTTCCTGTTCCTTTAAATTCCTCAAAGATAACTTCATCCATTCTGGAACCTGTATCAATTAATGCTGTGGCAAGTATTGTGAGCGAACCACCATTTTCAACATTTCTGGCAGCACCAAAAAATCTTTTTGGCTTGTGAAGTGCCTGTGAATCAATACCTCCTGTAAGAACCCTACCTGATGCAGGAGCAACAGTGTTAAATGCACGTGCAAGACGAGTTATTGAATCAAGCAAGATAACAACATCAATACCGCATTCAACCATTCTTTTTGCTTTTGATAAAACAATATTTGCAAGTTTAACATGCTTTTCAGCAGGTTCATCAAAAGTTGATGAAAGAACTTCGGCATTAACATTTCTTTCCATATCTGTTACTTCCTCAGGTCGTTCATCTATAAGAAGCACCATCATATAAGCATTTGGTTGATTTTTCGCAATTGCATTTGCAATTTGCTGAAGTAGTACTGTTTTTCCTGTTTTTGGCTGAGAAACAAGTAAGCCTCTTTGTCCTTTTCCAATAGGGCAAAAAAGATCCATTATCCTTGTTGAAAATGCATCTACATTTGTTGTTATATCAAATTTTTCGTCAGGAAAAAGGGGTTTTAAATGCTTAAAAGGTATTCTGTTACGAACACTTGCAGGGTCAAGACCATTTATAGCATCAAGGTGGATAAGAGCGAAATATTTTTCCCCATCTTTTGGTGGTCGTATTGAGCCACTAATTGTATCTCCTGTACGAAGTCCGAAAAGTTTGATTTGAGATGGTGATACATAAATATCATCAGGTGATGGCATATAATCGAAATCGGGAGATCGTAAAAAGCCATATCCTTCTTGTAATAATTCCAGTACTCCTTCATTATGAATAAGTCCGTCAAGATTGTAAGATCCCTGAATACTCTTTTTATTTTTTAGATTTTCCGTTTCAGCTACTTTAGGAGCTATCTTCTCCTGTTTTTTTCCAATAATTGGAATTTTCTTTTCCGGTTTTATTTCCTTTTTTGGTTCAAATTTTTGTTCAAACTTTGGCTCAAGTTTTTTTTCTATTTTTTGTTCAGCTTTTATTTCAGTTTCTTTTTCTTTAGATTCTTCTTTTTTAGGAGGTGTATAAAGCTTAGCAAATGCATCATCTTCAGGGTTAAAATTTTTCTCCTTATTTTTTTTGAGTGTTTTGCGAGGATCTTCTTTAGGAAGGATGTCTTTATTTGCTTCAGGATTAAGTGTACTAAAAATTTTTTCCTGTGTAACAACTTTTTTCCTTACTCTCCTTTTTGAACTATCAGATTCTATTTTAACTTTTTCCTTCTTAATAGGAATTCCGCTTTTACCCTGTGCTTTAATAATTTTTTCAATAAGCTCGTCCTTTCTCATTCGTGTATAATATGTTACACCAACTTCTTTGGCAACATCGTTCAGTTCAACTTTTAGTTTTGAATTTAATTCTTTTATTGAATACATGTATTTTTGTTTATTTGTATAGTTTTTTGAAAGTCAGCAAAATAAGTGAAACATCAATGTTGTAACTAAGGTTACTCTTTCTCGTTTTTTGAAAAAAATGGAATAATTAGAAGAATATGAAAATGTGTTAATGAGGGCAAAGATAGGCATTTTTCTTATTTACAAAAGAA
>JAYEOP010000340.1:0-15155 GCA_034723125.1 Bacteroidota bacterium
ACCACAAAAATTGCTCAGCATCATCTTTTTACTTAAATTAGAAAAACCAGATTTACATGCAACACAATGGTGGTTTAGAATAATAAATTACTCAAGTTTCGCATAATAATTCTGTGTGCTAACATATACTTCGGCTGGTCATAATTTGAGCTTTGGTGCTGTATTTAACATATTGATTATTATTCGTTTACACGATATAGCAAAACACAGCTTATGACTGCTCAGCATATATTTATTATCTGACTGTTATATTATGTATTTTTTCTTAGTGCAACTTTGTGCCTTGGTGTCTTTGTGGCAAGATATTGATAATTAGCCACGAATATTCTAAGACACTAAGAATCACAAAGTATGAAACAATTCATTATGGAATTATTATACTACTGATTTTCTTTATGTTATCACATCTCGACATTTAATAAGTTTCAGAATGTCAATTCTTTATATTCAAATGCGAAACTTAAGTAAATTATAATATAGTTTGAAATTTTTCTACTCATTAAATTTTCAATATCTTGCTATTTAACAATTATGTATTCTTACCTTTGCACAATTATTTTTTTGAAAATTATAAATTATTAAGATATGACAAAATACATTTATTCATTTGGAAACGGAAAAGCAGAAGGTAAAACTGAAATGAAAAACCTTCTCGGTGGCAAGGGAGCAAATCTTGCTGAAATGAATCTTGTTGGCATTCCTGTGCCAGCAGGTTTTACAATTACTACAGAAGCCTGTACTTTATTTAATGAAAAAGGAAAAGACGTTTTAATTAACGAAATAAAAACAGATATTAAAAAATATGTTGCTGATGTAGAAAAAATAATGGGAGCAAAATTTGGAGATAAAGAAAATCCATTATTGCTTTCAGTACGTTCGGGAGCAAGAGCATCAATGCCCGGAATGATGGACACCGTTTTGAATCTCGGATTAAATGCCGAAGTTGTTGACGGAATTGCAAAAAAATCAGGAAACGAAAGGTTTGCATGGGATTCATACAGACGTTTTGTTCAAATGTACGGAGATGTTGTTTTAGGAATGAAACCTGCATCAAAAGAGGAAGAAGATCCTTTTGAAATTATCATTGAAGAAATAAAAGAAAAAAAGGGAGTAGAATTAGATACAGACCTTACGGTAGAAGATTTAAAACAAATGGTTGATAGTTTTATTAAAGAAGTTAAAATTAACACAGGTCATGATTTTCCAATCGACCCTTGGGAGCAGCTTTGGGGAGCAATATTTGCCGTTTTTGAAAGCTGGACAAATGACAGAGCAATACTTTACCGAAAGCTTAATGACATACCTACAAGCTGGGGAACAGCTGTAAATATTCAGGCTATGGTGTATGGCAACCTTGGTAGCAACAGCGGAACCGGTGTTGCTTTTACAAGAGATGCAGGAACAGGAGAAGATATTTTTAATGGCGAATATTTATTAAACGCTCAAGGAGAAGATGTGGTTGCAGGAATTAGAACACCACGACAAATTACTCTTGAAGGTTCAAAAAGATGGGCTAAACTTGCAAATGTTTCTGAAGAAGAAAGAAAAAACAATTTTGCTTCATTAGAAGAAGAAATGCCTCAAATGTATAAAGAGCTTTTGGAAATTGAAACAAAACTTGAAAATCATTACAAAGATATGCAAGACATTGAATTTACTGTTCAGGATGGTAAATTATGGCTGTTACAAACAAGAAACGGAAAACGCACAGGAGTAGCGATGGTTAAAATTGCTATGGACATGCTTGACGATGGAATGCTTGACGAAAAAACAGCACTTAACAGAGTTGAACCAAACAAGCTTGATGAATTATTACATCCTATTTTTGACAACGAAGCATTATTACAATCAGAAGTTCTTGCAAAAGGATTACCTGCTTCACCGGGTGCAGCAACAGGACAAATTGTTTTCTTTGCTGACGATGCTGAAGAATGGACAAATGACGATAAAAAAGTTATACTTGTAAGAACAGAAACATCACCCGAAGACCTTAAAGGGATGAACAGTGCTCAAGGAATTTTGACAGCAAGAGGAGGAATGACATCTCATGCTGCCGTTGTTGCCAGAGGAATGGGAAAATGTTGTGTGTCGGGTGTTGGTAGAGCAAAAATTAATTATAAAAAAAGAATAGTCCTTTTTGAAGGAAAAGAATATAAAGAAGGTGATTGGATATCCTTGAATGGTTCTACAGGTGATGTTTATGATGGGAAAATAAAAACTAAAAACCCTGAACTTAGTGGCGATTTTGAAAAACTTATGAAACTTGCCGATAAATACTCAAGAATGTATATAAGAACAAATGCCGATACCCCTGGTGACTCAACTGTAGCAAGAAAATTTGGTGCAAAAGGAATAGGGCTATGTCGTACTGAACACATGTTTTTTGAAGGAAACAGAATAACAGCAATGCGAAGAATGATTCTTGCCGATGATGAAAAAGGAAGAAGAGAAGAATTATTGAAATTATTACCAATTCAAAGGGAAGATTTTGAAGGTATTTTTGAAGCAATGCACGATTTACCTGTTACAGTGAGATTACTTGATCCACCTTTACATGAATTTGTTCCTCACGAAGAAGCAAATCAAAAAGAAATGGCTGATGAATTAGGAATTTCGGTTGAAGAAGTAAAACAGAAAGTTGATGACCTATCGGAATTTAATCCTATGTTAGGACACAGAGGTTGTCGTCTCGGAAATACTTATCCAGAAATTACAGAAATGCAAACAAGGGCAATTATTGAGGCGGCTTTAAATCTTAAGAAAAAAGGAATTGTTGCAAAACCGGAAATCATGGTTCCATTAACAGGTACTTTGAAAGAAATGAAAATGCAAGAAAATATAGTTAGGTCAACAATTAAAGAAGTATTTGAAGAAAGAAAAGATTCTATTGCTCATCTTGTCGGAACAATGATTGAAATACCACGAGCAGCTTTAACAGCAGATGAAATTGCCGAAAGTGCTGAGTTTTTCTCTTTTGGAACAAATGACCTTACTCAAATGACATTTGGTTATTCAAGAGATGATGCCGGTAAATTCCTTCCTGTTTATCTCGATAAAGGTATTTTAGAATATGATCCTTTCCAAAAACTTGATCAAGATGGAGTAGGTCAATTGGTTGAAATGGCTTGTAAAAAAGGAAAACAAACAAGACCTGATATTAAACTCGGAATTTGTGGAGAGCATGGTGGCGAACCAAGCTCTATTGAATTCTGCCACAGAGTAGGATTAGAATATGTAAGTTGTTCTCCTTACAGAGTACCAATAGCACGTCTTGCAGCAGCTCAGGCAAATATCAAATAAATTGATAAAAATAATTCTTATTACAAAAATGGGACTTTTTCAAGTCCCATTTTTAGTTTAGGGGGGTTCTATAAATACATTCGCATTAAGATTTTCAGAGTTTTTTATAGACAATGAAAAATTTTGAAGCACTATCGAGATAATGTAAATTTTTTTGAAGAAGTATATGAAAAACTCTGAAAACCCTTTGGGAACAAAGATAATAAATAATCTGACTGCGTTAAAATTTTTCTCAATAGCTAATGCTATTCAGAAAAATTTGTGCCTTGCATCTTATTCATTATCTTTGTTTCTTAAAAGAAATGTATTTATAGAACCCCCCTTTATAAAAATAAATAAATAATTTTCGCAATAAAATAAAAATTTCAGTGTCATATTGCATTACACATTAAATGAATATTTGAAAATTAATTATATGAAACTAAATATCCTTACAATTTTATTTGTTTTTTTTATTTCCATAAATACAAATGCACAAGAAAGAAAACGTCCACAAGGGAACATGCCTGAAATCGGACAATTGATAGCTGTAGTAATTGACAATGACACAAAACATCTTGTTGAATATGCAAGCTTTGCTTTATACAATATGCGTGATTCCTCATTAGTAGCAGGTGCCATAGCTGACAAAAGCGGAAAAATATTCCTTAAAGAATTGCCCTTTGGAAGATATTACGCAATTGTAACTTTTATCGGCTATGAAAACAAGGAAATAAAAAACATAATGATTAATCCTAAGAATCAGCACAAAAATCTTGGAGTTATTGCAATAAAACAAGCTGCAATTGAGCTTGAAGAAGTAGAAGTTGGAGCCGAAAGAAAACATATTGAATACAGAATTGACAAAAAAGTAATTAACGTAAGTAAAGATATTATTGCCAGTGGAGGAACTGCAATTGATGTATTAGAAAATACACCATCTATTCAAACCGATGTTGATGGAAATATTTCTTTGAGAGGAAGCTCCAATTTTCAGTTATTGATAAACGGAAAACCATCGGTTCTTAGTGGAAACGATGCCTTAAAACAAATACCTGCAAGTACTGTTAAACAAATTGAGATAATTACCAATCCATCAGCGAAATATGACCCAGATGGTGTTGCAGGAATCATTAATCTTATTATGAAAAAACAAGAAGGAGAAGGTGTTAATGGAATAATAAACGCTTCCATTGGTTCCTTTGGAAACCATTCTGTCGATTTTTTATTAAATTACAGAAAAGGGAATTTCAATTTTTTTACATCCTTAAATTATAATGAACGGAAGCGTCCGGGTACAAGCATCATGGAACGCGAATCATTTTTAACAGACACAACTAATTTTTTAACATTTGAAGCCGATCGTGATAGACATCATGGAGGCTATGAAGCTAAAGCCGGTTTTGATTATATCATAAATGAAAAAAATTCTTTAACCTTATCCGGAGAATACGGCTTACGTTCTTTTGGATTTAATTTCGAATCAAAGTACCATGAGTATTCAGATCCTTTCGATACGAATATTTATTATTATCGTGAAAATGAAATGAATATTCAGAATAATTATTATGTTGCCGACCTTTTTTATCAACATGATTTTAATGGTGAAAGCCACAATCTTACAACAAATATTCATTATTCCTTAAGAGGTGGAGAAGATACTGAAACCAACAGCGAGTATCAAACTTTGGAAGACTGGTTGATTGAAGGAGTAACACCCGAAAATCAACGCTCATTTGAAATAAATGACGGATATAAATTCAGAGTTAAAGTTGATTATACAAAAAAATTCAGTGAAAATGGGAAATTAGAAGCAGGATTACAATCAAGAATAGACATTAGCAACTCAGTTTATGATTTAGAAAATTATAATGTTACTTTGGATAAATGGATAAAAAACGCAGAACAACATAACAGTATTGATGTGCAAAAAAATATACATTCTGCTTATGGAACATTTACAAATGAGTTATTTGGTTTTGGGTTTATGGCTGGTTTAAGAGCCGAATATACAGATAGAATAATAAGTCAAAATATTTTAAATGATGATTTTGTTATCAATAGAGTTGATATTTTTCCTTCTTTTCACATTTCAAAAAAATTACCTGCTGACCAACAATTACTTGCAAGCTATAGTAAAAGAATAAACCGTCCAAGGGATTGGTATTTAGACCCATTCCCTCATTATATTGATGACAAAAATATAAGACAAGGAAATCCTAATCTTGAACCTGAGCTAATAAACTCTTTAGAGTTTGGATATCAGAAAAGAATAAAATCTTCATTCCTATCACTGGAAGCATATTATCGTGAAACAAACAATAAAATTTCACGAATTCATCGCATGATTGAAAACGAAGTAATGATTCATACTTTTGACAATATCACAAAAGATTATTCACTTGGTTTTGAATTTATGGGAAATATTGAGATAAAAAAATGGTGGACAATAAATGCAAGTGCAAACTTTTTTAAATATCATATTGAAGGAGAAATTATTGACGATGATGTAAATCAAGCAATAAACACTTGGAGTTCACGATTAAATTCAACAATTAATTTAAAAACAAAGACAAAAATTCAATTAAGTGGTTTTTATTCTGCACCTTCAATTACTGCTCAGGGAGAAAGGGATGATTTCTTTTTTACAAGCATAGCAATCAGACAAGATTTCTTAAAAAGAAAACTTTCATTAACATTTAGAGTAAGAGATATTTTTGGAACAATGAACCATGCTTTTACTTCTTATGGTATATATTTCATACAGTCTAATGAGTTCAAAAGACTTTCTCCATCATATAACCTTAGCATTAGCTATCAATTAAATAATTACAAAAAGAAAAAAAGAAGTAGCTCAGAAGGTACAAACTATGAAGGCATTGATCAAATGTAAAAGACTTTTAGAATTGGCTAAAGTATTTGCATAGCTAACAACACAGAGTCCCATGTCACAAAACAGCGTTATGCTGAGCGAAGAATTGTCTAACAACTCAGGTTTCCATGATATTTATCTTGCTCATAAAACAGCTTTATGCTGAACGAAGAATTGTCTAACAACTCAGGTTTCCATGATATTTATCTTGCTCCCAAAACAGCTTTATGCTGAACGAAGAATTGTCTAACAACACAGGTTTCCATGATTTATCTTGCTCATAAAACAGCTTTATGCTGAACGAAGAATTGTCTAACAACACAAGTTTCCATGATTTATCTTGCTCCCAAAACAGCGTTATGCTGAACGAAGAATTGTCTAACAACACAAGTTTCCATAATTTATCTTGCTCCCAAAACAGCGTTATGCTGAGCGAAGCCGAAGCAAAAAAAACAGAGCAAAAACAAAATTGTTAATGCTCTGTTTAAAAATGAAAAAAAATATTTTTAGAATAATTTCATTCCGTCAAGGACTTCCTTAACAACTTTAACAGCTTCTGCTGATTTATTAATCATTTCTCTTTCTTCATCGTTGAGGTCTATCTCAATTATTTTTTCAATACCGTTTTTACCAAGAATAACAGGAACTCCAAAATAAATATCAGATATTCCGTATTCGCCTTGTAGCCAAGCACTAACAGGTAATAAACGTTTTTGGTTTCTTGTAATAACTTCCACCATTTGAGCAGCACCTGCACCAGGGGCATACCATGCTGATGTTCCCATTAATTTTACAAGCTCACCACCACCACCTACTGTTCTTTGAATAATTGCATCTAATTTATCCTTCTCAATCATTTGTGTAAGTGGAATTCCAGCAATGCTTGAATATCTTGGCAAAGCAACCATAGTATCACCATGACCACCCATTATTAATGCACTAATATCTTTTGGAGAAATATTCAATTCCATTGAAATGAATGATTTAAAACGTGCTGTGTCAAGAATCCCTGCCATTCCAAAAACTTCTGTTGAAGGTTTTTTTGATGCGAGAAGAGCAGTGTAAGCCATTACATCAAGAGGATTTGAAACAACGATAATTTTTGCATTAGGAGAGTACTTTACTACATTTTCAGTAACTTCTTTTACAATATTTGCATTTGTTGAAATTAAATCATCACGACTCATTCCAGGTTTTCTTGGTAATCCTGAAGTTATTACCACTACTTCCGAATCCTTTGTTTTGGAATAATCATTTGTGTAACCTTTTACTCTTGTATCGTAAAGCAATACAGGAGATGTTTCCCACATATCTAAAGATTTACCTTCAGAAAGTCCTTCTTTTATATCAATAAGAATAACTTCATCTGCAAGTTCTCTGTTTGCAATCACTTTGGCACATGTAGCACCAACATTTCCTGCACCTATAACTGTAACTTTCATAATATTATATTTTTTTGTATTTTAAAAAGATTTTTTAATAAATCAAATTTAAGAATATCGTTATTTATACTTAACAATATTCAATGTTGTATTGCATACTTTTTTGTTTTATTTAGTGTTTCTTAGAAAACTCTACAAAATTAAAAATGTTTCTTTTTGCGATATTTTTACAGGAAAATTGATTGTTAACGATTAGAATTATCAATAGAAATATTTCAGATAGCAGTTCAAAATGTTTTTTAGAATTTTAACTAATTCCTACAAAAACGTTTATCGTAATTTTTTTAACTTTGCAAATAATTTTATTTTAACCTAAAAAGTTTTTAAGCTTATTATAGTTCAAATTATTTGATTCAATTTTTAAAAAAAATAATTTCTTTAGCTTTTATGACTTGAGAAATTTTATTAAAAAATTATGAAGAAAAAAGCACTTATTACAGGAGTAACAGGACAAGACGGAGCATATCTTTCTGAGTTACTTTTAGAAAAAGGTTATGAAGTTCACGGTATAAAAAGAAGAGCATCGCTATTCAACACCAACAGAATTGACCATATTTACAAAGACATGCACGAAAAAGATGTAAATTTTAAACTTTATTATGGCGACCTTACCGATTCGGCAAACCTTATTAATATTGTTCAGCAAGTTCAACCTGACGAAATATATAATCTTGCCGCAATGTCTCATGTTCATGTTAGCTTTCAAACTCCTGAATACACTGCAAATGCCGATGGAATTGGCACATTACGTTTGCTTGAAGCAATAAAAATACTTGGACTTGAGAAAAAAACAAAAATATATCAAGCTTCTACATCCGAATTGTATGGAAAAGTACAGGAAATCCCTCAAAGTGAAAAAACACCATTTTATCCTCGTTCACCTTATGCAGTAGCAAAATTATATGCTTACTGGATAATGGTAAACTATCGTGAAGCTTATGATATGTTTGCAAGCAATGGTATTTTGTTTAACCACGAATCACCATTGAGAGGAGAAACTTTTGTAACAAGAAAAATAACACGTGCTACGGCACGAATTGCCCTCAACCTTCAAAACAAATTTTATCTTGGAAATCTTAATGCCAAAAGAGATTGGGGACATGCCAAAGATTACGTTGAAGCAATGTGGAAAATTTTACAACATGATGTTGCCGATGATTTCGTTGTTGCCACAGGAATAACTACAACAGTAAGAGATTTTGTAAAAAAATCATTTGAAAATCTTGGTATCTATCTGCGATTTGAAGGCGAAGGAGTTGATGAAAAAGGAATAGTTGACAGCATTGATAAAAATAAATTTGATGAACTTGAAATAGAAAATAAGAAACTCAAACCGGGAACAATTATTCTTGAAATAGACCCAATTTATTTCCGCCCCACCGAAGTGGAAATTTTGATTGGCGACCCGTCAAAAGCGAGAGAAAAACTCGGCTGGACACCTAAGCATTCTTTGGATGATCTTATTTCTGATATGATTACTTACGATTTGGGAAAAATGAAAAAAGAAAAATTCCTTTTTGATAGCGGCTATAAAACTAAAACACAACTTAAGTAAATGGAAAAAAACGCTAAAATATACATTGCAGGACATACAGGAATGGTAGGCTCTGCAATAATGCGAAACTTAACAAAGCAAGGTTACAAAAATATTATTGGAAAAGATATTGATAAACTTGACCTTACAAACCAAGCTGATGTTAAAAATTATTTTGAAAAAGAAAAACCTGATTATGTAATTCTTGCTGCTGCAAAAGTGGGAGGCATTTTGGCAAACAGCACTTACAGAGCTCAGTTTATTTACGAAAACCTGATGATACAAAACAATATTATTCATCAGAGTTACTTGAGCGGAGTTAAAAAATTATTGTTTTTGGGAAGCAGTTGTATTTATCCCAAATTTGCTCCTCAGCCAATGAAAGAAGAGCATTTGTTAACAGGAACACTTGAGCAAACAAATGAGCCTTATGCTATTGCAAAAATTTCAGGAATAAAAATGTGTGAAGCATACAGAGATCAGTACGGATGTAATTTTATTTCTGTAATGCCAACAAATCTTTACGGACCAAACGATAATTTTGATTTGAAAAACTCACACGTTTTACCAGCATTAATCAAAAAATTCCATCAAGCAAAAACAAACAATTCGGATTTTGTGGAAATTTGGGGAACAGGGACACCAAAACGTGAGTTCCTTTATGTTGACGATATGGCATCTGCTTGTGTTTATTTACTTCAAAATTATAATGAAAAAAGCTTTTTAAATATTGGTTGCGGTGAAGATATTTCTATAAAAGACCTTGCATTTCTTGTTAAAAAAATTACAGGATTTAAAGGCGAATTAAAATTTGATAAAACAAAACCTGACGGAACACCAAGAAAACTTCTTGATATATCAAAACTTAAAGCTGCAGGTTGGAAACCTAAGATTTCCCTTGAAGAAGGAATTAAAAAAGTTTATGAGCAGGTATTTTTAAACAAAAGATAAAATGACTTTTACAATATATAATTCGTATTCAAAAAAGAAAGAGGTATTTGAACCGTTAAATCCACCTCATGTAGGAATGTATGTTTGTGGACCAACGGTTTATGGCGATCCGCATCTCGGACACGCAAGAGCGGCAATTAGTTTCGATATACTCTTTCGCTACCTTAAGCATCTCGATTACAAAGTTCGCTATGTTAGAAACATTACGGATGTAGGTCATCTTGAAAATGATGCTGATGAAGGTGAAGACAAAATAGCAAAAAAAGCCAGAATTGAGCAACTTGAACCAATGGAAATTGCTCAGTTTTACACAAATAATTACCACAAAGCATTAGACAAACTTAACTGCCTTCCACCTTCCATTGAGCCACATGCATCAGGACATATAATTGAACAAATAAATTTAATAGAAAAAATTTTAGAAAACGGATATGCCTATAAAACCGATGAAAATATCTATTTTGATTTAGTAAAATATGCAAAGAAACATCCTTACGGGAAATTATCAGGAAAAATTATTGAAGACCTTTTATCAAATTCACGAGAATTAAAAGGACAATCCGATAAAAAAAACTCTATAGATTTTGCACTTTGGAAAAAAGCTACTCCCAATCACATAATGAAATGGCAGTCACCATGGAATGAAGGTTTTCCCGGATGGCATATAGAATGTTCGGCTATGGGAGCAAAATATCTTGGAATACCTTTCGATATTCATGGAGGTGGATTAGACCTTATGTTCCCACATCACGAATCCGAAATAGCTCAATCTGTTGCTTCTTTTGGAAAAGAGCCTTGTAAGTATTGGATTCACAACAATCTAATAACTATCAACGGACAAAAAATGTCCAAATCATTGGGCAACTTTATCACTCTTGAAGAACTATTTACAGGAAATCATAAAGCTATAAAAAAAGATTTCAGCCCGATGGTAATTCGCTTTTTCATACTTCAAGCACACTATCGCAGTACAATTGATTTCTCAAATGATGCATTGCAAGCTGCCGAAAAAGGAAGTAAAAAGCTACTCCTTGCTTTAGATAAAATTGAAGAACTTAAAGCTTCCGAAAAATCAAGTATTGACATAAACGCATGGGTAAAAAAATGTTACTCAATGCTTGATGATGACATTAACACAGCACGATTAATTGCCGAACTTTTTGAAGCTGCAAAATATATAAATCGTCTTGCCGAAAATAAAGAAAGCCTGAACGAAAAAGACCTTAAAATTTTTAAATCAAAATTTAAAGTTTTTGTAACTGATATTTTAGGACTCATTAGCGATTCTTCTTCGGAAGATAATAACATTGACGGTGTAGTTGACTTACTTTTAGACATCAGACAAAATGCACGAAAAAATAAAGATTTTGAAACATCCGATCTTATTAGAGATAAATTAAAAGACCTTGGAATACTTGTAAAAGATGGTAAAGGCGGGGCTTCTTGGGAAAAAGTTTAAGTTTTAAACCTATGAAAGTTTTAGAAAATTACTCTTTAAAAAAGCACAATACTTTTGCTGTTGATGTTAATGCAAAATATTTTGCCGAAGTATCTTCAACAAATGATATCATAAAACTTCTATCTGATTTTAAAGAAATACCCAAATTAATTATCGGGGAAGGAAGTGATATACTTTTTACAAAAGATTTTGAAGGATTAGTAATTCAAGACCGACTTAAAGGAATTGAAGTTATTGACCAAACAGCAAACAATGTTTTGCTAAAATCATCATCGGGTGAAATTTGGCATGAGTTTGTAGAGTTTTGTGTAAACAACAATTATTGCGGTGTTGAAAATCTTTCATTAATTCCAGGAACCGTTGGTGCTTCTCCAATTCAAAATATTGGAGCTTACGGTGCAGAGCTAAAAGATGTTTTTTATTCTCTTGAAGCAATTGATTTAAAAACATTTGAAAAAAAAATATTTACTGCCAGAGATTGTGAATTTGATTATCGCTGGAGTACTTTCAAGGGGAAATTCAAAAATAAATATTTCATCATTTCCGTTACTTTTAAGTTAAGCAAAAAAGATTGTTTTAACATTGATTATTTAGGCATCAAGGAAGCATTAGGAGAAAACCATAAAAATTTAAGTGCAAAAAAAATAAGTGATGCAATAATAAAAATACGAAAACAGAAACTTCCTGATGTTAAAAAGTTAGGAAATGCCGGTAGTTTTTTTAAAAATCCAATAATTCCAAAAGCAAAATTTGAAAAGCTTAAAAAGAAATTTCCCGACTTAAAATTCTATAAACATGGCAACAAAATAAAAATTCCTGCCGCTCAGCTTATCGACTTTTGCGGATGGAAAGAAAAAAGAATTAAAAATACAGGAGTTTACAAAAATCAAGCATTAGTAATTGTTAACTATGGAAATGCCTCGGGTAAAGATATTTATGATTTCTCAAAAAAAATACAAGCATCTGTAAAAGAAAAATTTGATGTTGAAATAATCCCTGAAGTGAATGTGTTTTGATTGCTTTGAAGCAGAATTAAAAAATTAATAAAACATTCATATCCCAATAAATTTTTTTATTTTTGTGAATACAAGAAATAGTAATGACAAAAATTAACTTCAAGATTGACCCTGATAATCAAGAGTGGAAAAACGCTTTTGAATTGGTAAAGTCCACAAATAGTTGTTTGTATTTGACAGGAAAAGCCGGTTCGGGAAAAACTACTTTTTTAAAGTTTATTAAAGAAACTTTAGACAAAAATATTGTTGTGATTGCTCCTACAGGAATTGCCGCAATAAATGCAGGAGGAGTAACCATTCATTCATTTTTTCAAATAAAACCCAGTCCATACACTCCTGATGATGAACGGTTGAAAAGGATAGGTGCAAATAATATCCATGAAAATTTTAGATATAATAGTGCAAAGAAAAAAATTATACGAAAAATGGATACCCTTGTTATTGATGAAATTTCAATGGTTAGGGCTGACCTTCTTGATGTAATTGATAAATTGCTCAAAGAATTTGGAGGTAAAAGAAATCTACCATTTGGAGGAAAACAGGTTATTTTGATCGGTGATACTTTTCAGTTGGAACCAATTGCTGCAGGAATGGAATGGGAAATTTTAAGAAGGTTTTATAAAAGTCCCTTTTTCTTTAGTGCAAAAGTATTTGAACAACTTGAACTAAATATTATTGAGCTAAAAAAAATCTATCGTCAAAAGGAACAAAATTTTATTGACTTATTAAATAAAGTTAGGATAAATAGCATTGACAACGAAGAATTAAGAATGCTTAACAAAAGATACAAACCAAATTTTTCTCCCAAAAAAAACGATAATTATGTAACACTTGCAACAAAAAACAGAATTGTTTCAGACATTAATGATATTCAATTAAATAATCTAAAATCAGAATTATTTGTTTTTGAAGGTGAAATAGAAAATAAGTTTCCTGAAAAAAATATGCCTACCGACTATGTACTTCAGCTAAAGGAAAAAGCTCAAGTAATGTTTATCAGAAACGACCCTGACAAAAGATGGGTAAACGGTACAATTGCTAAAATAGAAAAAATAGGAAAAGATTACGTTGAAGTTCAATTAGACAATGATGAGATTCATGAGGTTGAAAAAGTAAAATGGGAAAATGTAAAATACAGTTGGGATAACGAAAACCGAAAAATTGAATCGGAAGTAATAGGAACTTTTACTCAATATCCTCTAAAATTAGCTTGGGCGGTAACAATTCACAAAAGCCAAGGATTAACTTTAAAAAATGTAATAATTGACCTTGGAGATAGTCCTGCATTTGCAGCAGGACAAGTTTATGTTGCATTAAGTCGTTGTAGTACCTTTGGTGGAATGATTTTAAAACGCCCGATTTATAAGCGTGATATTAAAGTAAATTACAATGCTTTAAATTTTGCAAAACAAGAAACTCCAGGCTCTTTAATTTCCGATAATTTATTACAAGGAAAGGCTGATAATTTGTACCAACAAAGTATTATTGATTTTAATAAAAGAAATTTTAATGATTCTATTGATAATTTTATTAAGGCTGTAAAACTAAGAAATGATATTGACAAAAAAGTCTTTAAGCGATTGCTTTTCAAAAAATTAAATGAGCTGAAATTCACAGAGAAAAAATTAAAAAAGCTTAAACCACAAAAGGAGAAATCACAGAAAGATTCTAACAAAGCAAAAGAAAGTGCGTCTATTAATAAGCCTGATGTTTTAGAAATTAATAGTGTAATCGAATGCGAAGTAAAAAAGATTTTTAAAACAAGATTGAAATTAACAGTTGCAGGTGTAACTCAAGAATGTACAATTACAAAGGGCTTTGCAAATAAAGGGGAAAGCCCTGATTTAAAAAATGAGTTTAAAATTGGCGAAACACTCACTGCAAGAATTATTTCTTATAATCCCAAAAGGGGATACAGGCTTTCATTGAAAGAATTGTAATATTAATTTGTACCTTTTAAAAAAACCAACAAAATTAATTTTTTTTTTTGTAAATTAGGCAACCATTGTTGTCAAACCTTCGTTATTTAAATTGTAAGAGTAAAATGAGTGGAAATTAAACGTAAAGATAAAACTTCAATAAAAACATGCTTGAAAGGAAAGTTATCATCAAAAAAAAATTGTTAAAAAATAAGTGTAAAGATTAAAAAAATATTTTATTTGTCGAGTGTTGCAAAATACTGATTTTCTATTGATAATAACACCAAATCCTTTCCTTTTTATTAACTTTTTTAAAAAAAACTGTTTTATTTTGTTTACCTTTGATTGATTTTTTGTACATACTATAAAAATTCAAATTTAAATGAAGTCATTTTTAAAAACAATAATACTTATATTATTTACTAACTTCAATTTATTTGCTCAAACAAATGCAGACTTCAGTTCAAATGTTACATCAGGTTGCAGTCCGTTGTCAGTTAAATTTACAAATTTATCAACAGGCAACCCTACTTCTTTTTATTGGAATTTTGGAAACGGACAAACATCAGTAAAAATAAATCCCAGTGCCACTTATTTAAATCCGGGCTCATATACCGTAATACTAAAAGTATCTGATGCAAATGGAACAAATACTATAACTAAAACAAATTTTATAACTGTTT
>JAYEOP010000340.1:15255-33295 GCA_034723125.1 Bacteroidota bacterium
GGACAAACATCAGTAAAAATAAATCCCAGTGCCACTTATTTAAATCCGGGCTCATATACCGTAATACTAAAAGTATCTGATGCAAATGGAACAAATACTATAACTAAAACAAATTTTATAACTGTTTTTTCAAATCCTGTTGCTGATTTTTCAGTGAATAAAAATCTTGAATGTACTAATGTAGCTTTACATTTTTATGATCAAAGCTCTATTGGAAATGCAAATATTAAAGTATGGCAATGGAACTTTGGTGATGGAGCAAAATCATCACAACCAAATCCAAATCATTCATATAGTGTAGCTAATAAATACAGCCTTACTCTAATTGTAACCGATGAAAATGGCTGTACTGATTCTAAAAGAAAACAGAGCTACATTGATATTAAATCAGTAAAAGCTGATTTTTATGCAAACGAAACAGAATTTTGTTCTAAACCTGCCAGCGTTTTTTTTAGCAATCTTTCCTCTCCATCAAATACATCATTAACTTACAACTGGGATTTTGGAGATGGTAATTCTTCAACAAAGAAATTCCCAAATCATAAATATCAAAATACAGGTTCATACACTGTAAAGTTAACAACTAAAATTCCACTGGGTTGTGAAGATAAAATGGTGAAAACAAAATATATTAATGTAAATGAGATTAAAGCCGATTTTAAATTAGAAAAAAAAGATTCTTGTTTACCGGCATTTGTGAAATTTACAAATCAATCCACACCTCAAAACGGGATTTCTTATCATTGGAGTTTTGGAGATGGAGCCACTAAAACAACTAAAAATGCAGAACATCTTTATATGAAAAGTAAGAAATACAGGGTTACACTTATAATTAATAAAGGAGGATGCATAGATAGTATCTCAAAATCGCTTTATTTTGCCAAACCTCCTGATGCTGACTTTATTGCAGACACCACTTATCATTGTAAAATTCCATTTAAAGTAAACTTTTTACCTGTTTCAACTAATTTAAATTCTTATAAATGGGATTTTGGAAATGGTAAAACATCAACCGACAAATTTCCTTCTTCATGGTATTATAGTTACGGAGATTATAACGTAAGTCTTATTGTAAAAGATAAGAAAAACTGCGAAAGCAAAAAGATCAAAAGAAATTATATCATTAGCTCTCCTCCTAATTTCTCTATTAAAATTAATCCAAAATCCGGTTGCAAACCTTTAACTGTAAACTACATTATTACCGACAGCAGTTTTATTCCTTTAACTAATTGGAAAATTACATCAGGAGATGGCCAAACCCTACACAGTAAATATGGAAAATTTATTTACCAAGACACTGGTATTTTTACAATTACAATAACAGGGAAAAATTCAAGAGGTTGTCAATTAACAAAAACTGATAAAATACTTGTAGGTATTCCGCCAAATGCTGATTTTCAGGATTTTAATTATGTTGGATGTAATGATACTTTTTTACATTTTATCAATACAACAAACAATTCCTCCCCAAAAGCTGATAGTTTTACCTGGTATTTTGGTGATGGTAGAATATCTAATGAAATACATCCTTTTCACAAATATCAGGATACAGGTTATATGTCTGTTAAACTTGAAGCTTTTTTTCGTGGATGCCCAAGTATTTTTACAAGAGACAGTATGATTTATATTTATCCTCCGGTAGCTAAAATTAAAGGCGATAAAATTTGTGAATTAGAAGAATTAAGAAATTTTAACAACTCAATAGGTGGAAATAAATGGTTATGGGATTTTGGGGACGGGAGTTATGACTCAACCAAAAACCCATCTCATATTTTCAATTACGGAACTTATAAGATAATTCTCAAATTGACAGATACAATTACTAAATGTATAGACTATGATTCAGCAGAAATAACTGTGACCAAAGGACCTGAAGATGATTTTTATTTTGTTAAAAGTTATGGCTGTAAAGGTACTGAAATTGAGTGTTTTGATACCTCCACAGCAAATTTGCATTATAAATGGAGTTTTGGAAGTAATAAATATTCTTATAAAAAAAATCCAAAATATACTTTTTTAAACGGTGGTTATCATACTATTACTTTAACCGTTACAGATTCAAATAATTGTAAAAACAAAATCTCTAAGACAGACTTTATAAAAGTATCAAAGGTTAATGCGGGATTTACAGTTTCAAAAACTATAGGATGTTTGCCGTTTTCTATTGAATTAAAAGATACGACACAGTCGGTATTTCCTATTACCCAACGAATTTGGTACATGGGAAATACACCTGGATTTTATTCTTATGATAGAGATACAAATTATACATATACAGAAATTCCTTATCGTATAAGTCAGAAAAAAGGTTGCAAAATTAATTTGAAAATTACTGACGAACTTGGATGTACTAAAACGGTTTCAAAAATAGTTACTCCTTTAAAACCCAGAGCAAATATTATTTTAGACAAAGATGATAATTGTAAGCAATTAAAAATTAAATACAGTACCAAAATAAATGATACATTAGTTTATACACCTGCACAAACAAATTGGTATATAAATAATCATCCGGCAAGTAACAAGCAAGCGTTTTCTGAAACATATAAATCAGATACCTCATTTTTAGTTAAATTGATATTAACCGATAATTACTCTTGTAAAGATACCGCAGAAGAATTGATTGATTTTAAAATCAGCCCCCCTGTAGCAGATTTTGATTACAACATTCTGCATTCTGTTAACAATTGCCCTCCTGTAATAGTTGATTTTTATAATAAATCAAAAGCGGGAAAATATAGTATTAAATCCTACAAATGGGAATTTGGCAACAATACATGTTCATCAATTTTAAACCCGTCAAGTACTTATACCGCACCCGGTTTATACTCTGTTTCTTTGATTGCAGAAGATACAGATGGCTGTATCGACACAATTATAAAGCCTGATATTATTAATGTAAATGGAGCAATTGGTAACATTTTAGCATATCCCGATAGAGGTTGTGATTCTCTTGAGTGTAGTTTTTCTGCTCAAACATCATCCAGTATTATAGAATATTACTGGAATTTTGGAGATGGAAGTATATCAACAGACTCCTTTCCTGAACACACATATACTTATGCAGGAACTTTTAAGCCACTTCTTATCCTCAAAGACAGTTTGGGATGTGTAACCAGCATTGAAATAAAAGACCCGATTATAATTTATAAAAGTCCGATAGCAGATTTTGATGTAAAAGCTAAGTTAACTTGCCTCGGTCAATTAACAAATTTTATTAACAAAACTACAGGAGAACAAAAAATTCAAAAATATTTATGGGATTTGGGAGATGGAAGTTTTTCATCAAATTTTGAACCTTCACATTTGTACTCAGATACAGGCTTATTTAATATTTCCTTATCCGTAATTGATAGTGCGGGTTGCAAAGATTCAATTACAAAACCGGAAGTTGTAGATATTTATTTTGATACTATTGGTCCCGAAAGTTCAATGATTTATAGTATTACTCATATCGATAATCCTATTTTAGATGAATTATTATTTTCTTCAAATAATGATTATGATTTTATGGATTATTCAATATTCAGAACTAATAAATCAGCTATAATTAGTTCGGAACGAAAAATCTTTGATATTCTTGATACATTTATTCAAGATACCGTTTTTTCTCACCTTATTCCTCAGTGTTATTATATCAAAACCACCGACTATTGTTTTAATAAAAGTAATCCGAGTCCTTTACATTGTTTAATTTATTTAAATGTTAAACCTTTATCTTCAGGAAATGATTTAAGATGGACACCTTATGTTGGCTGGGATACAATAGAAAAATATGAAATTTATAGGAAAGATTATAACAACAAACACAATTTCAAATTACTAAATACGGTTAATGGAAATACTCTTAATTATCTTGATACAAATGTATTTTGTAAAGAAAATTATTTTTATAGGATAAAAGCTTTTGAAAAAAACGGTTTTAATCAAACCTCTTGGAGTAATATTGACAATGTACTTGCCTCAAAAACAATGTATATTGATGCAATTAAACTAATAAGAGTATCGGTTGAAAATGAATCTGTTTTAATAGAATGGGAAAAAGCAAATTTAAAATTCAATCATGTTTATACAATTTTTCGATCCCGAATAGATTCAAACTATAAAATTGCAGGAAAGACTGACAGTACAACATTATCATTCATAGATAGCTTAGTTGAAACAGCTAAATATTCTTATTACTATCATGTTAAAATACAGGATAAAAACTGTGGTCATTTTGGTAAACGTAGCAATATTGGAAAAAGCATTTTATTGAAAGTAAATAAAACTGAGTTGGATGAAAAATTGAAACTAAACTGGACAGATTACATTTATTGGGACGAAGGAGTAAGCTATTATGAGATTGAATATTTGAATGAAAATACTAATAAATTTGAGATTATCGCGGAATTTTATAAAGACAGCAATATTTATTATCATTTATGTAATCCCTTTATTCAGAAACATCATTATCGGGTAAGAGCAATTCAAAATTCCAATCCTGATATCATAAGTAATTCGAACATAGCTGTTGGCGAAATTGAACCGAGAGTAACTATTCCTAATGCTTTCACTCCTAATTTAGACGGTACTAATGATGTATTCAGAGCAATAACTTACGGTTGTAAAGTAACTAAAATGCAAATATTTAATCGCTGGGGTGAAAAACTTTTTGAATCAAATCAAATTGATAATAACTCAGAATTGTCAGGATGGGATGGGAAATTTGAAAATAAAATCTGTCCTCTCGGTGTTTATTATTATCAAGTTTTTATCGAATCAGATGATACTACAGAAATGTACAAAGGTTCTGTTACATTGCTAAGGTAAACTGAAACGAAAATAGAATTTAGGAAAAAAGAAACACAGAATTATAAATTCAACAAAGAGCAAAAAAAAATCTTCTTAAGAAATAAATCCTAAGAAGATTTTAGATTATTTTATTTAAAAATTAGTCTTCTATGCCAAGATAATGAATGTATCCCAAATAGAATCCAAAGCCTGTATTTTTGAGATCCATTTTTGTTTTTATTGTATTCAATCCAAAATTCTCGGAATTGGCAGTATAACCGCCTTCGCTTGCAGGATAAAATTGGTACTCAATATCATTAAAATAAGTATTGTCAATTGTCATAAAACCCATAGAATATCTGGCATCTAAAGTAAATTTAGATCTTTTACTTAATTCGACACTTATTCCTATACCTGCCATAATCCCAACATCAATTTTATTGAGATTTGCTATTGATCTTGTAATTGGTACTGAATTTATTGTGTCAATCAAAGCAGCAGGAACATCTTCACCGTCAAACATTGTAATAGATTCCTCACCAATTAAAAAAGATGAGGTAGTATCTCCTGAACTTACTGTTGATGTTTCACCTCCAACTGTTTTATTCACAACACGTGAAGCAGTTAAATTAGTACTGGTTGAAAAAAGATAACCAACATAAGGTCCTGCAAAAACATCTAAGTCAACCTTGCTTACTTGACGCTCATAAGGGAAAATTCCACCTTTGAATGAAAATGATTTTTTGAATAATATAGGTACTTCTACATACGAAAGTTTAAGAATATTGTCATATTGCTTTGTAACTTCTTTATATATTTGAGTAGTATCATTTTCATAAGCATTAATCATGTCTTTCATAATGAATTTTTGCTTAGTTCCTTTAACACTATAAAGTACATCTATCTGAATATTGAAATCAGTTGCTACTTTAAACCCGAAATTCAATCCGCCTGAAACATTGCTATTCCAGTTCATTCCTCCAAAAATATCGTCACCATAAATTTTTGTTGATAAATAGCCTGCTTGAGCACCTATAAACATTTGTGCATTTGATTTTTGAACATTTCCCAGTACAAAAATAAACATTAAACTAACAGCTAATACAACTCCTGTTTTTGTTTTCATAAAAAAATAATTTATATTGAATTTTAGAAATTTGTTCCATTTTTATTTGCACCACCTACGTGTACCATTGCACATCTAAATCCTAAAGAATGTAGTGATTGTTCTTCATCAAGGAATCTTCTGGAACCGGGGCTTTGCCAATAAACCCTATCTTCCCATGAACCACCTTTATAAACACGTGCTTTGTTATTTACTAATGATGAAACTCCATAATGATATTGTTGAGCATTTTGTTCAAAATTTTCTTCATCAAGGAATCCAATATTGTCAGCTTCTTGATAATTTCTTCTATCAATATTTTCTTCCATTGTAACATCTCTGTAAATAATTCTTCCTAAACTATCTTTAGCTTTAACATATCCATCTTGATCTTTGTCAACTACTTGAAATACATTTCCTCTAAAAGGATCTAACCCTGTAACATCTTCAAAAGATAATGGTCTGTAAATATCCATAACCCATTCACTTACGTTGCCAGCCATACAATATAAGCCATTATCATTTGGCCAGTAGGATGTAACAAGTGTTGTTCTTGAAGAAGCATCGTTAAGCTCACTTGCAGTTCCCTGAAAGTCGCCATTGCCTCTAGTCATGTTAAGAACCATTTTACCCTTATATTTTGTATCTTCTTTTCTCATCGATAATCCTTTCCAAGGATAAATTCTTCTGGTATTAACAGTTTCAAATAATGCATCACCGATTTCAGCTTTTGCTGCATATTCCCATTCTGCTTCAGTAGGAAGTCTATATCGTGGCAGAAGAATTCCATCTTCCATTCTTACTTTTCTGTCTTTTTTGCCTTTTCTGTAGCTTTTTACTTTCTTTTTAGTAAGCCCTTCATATTGTCCTGATAAGTAGGATTCTGTATTAAAGTTCGCTTCATTTATCTGGTCAGGATTTGGCTTTAGAAAACCTTCACGAATCATTATCATTTCATTAACCCTATCACTTCTCCATGCAGCAAATCCAGATGATTGAATCCAGTTAACACCAACAACAGGATATTGATCATAATTAGGATGACGGAAATAATATCTTACCATCGGCTCATTGTAGGCAAGTTTGTTTCTCCAGCAGTTTGTATCAGGTAATGCCTGTTCGTAAACTTCTGGATAATCAAGAAAAACTCTCAATAGCCAATAACAATATTCCCTGTAAGCTAGGTTTGTAACCTCTGTTTCATCAATGTAAAATGATGAAACTGTTGCTTTTTTCGGAAAAGCACTGTTGTCAAAACGAATGTCGTTTTCAACTTGCCCCATGGTAAATGTACCACCCTTAATAAAAATAAGGTTTGGTCCTGTTTCTTGACCGGCATATTCGTGCTTTTCAAATCCACCCCAATCTTCATTGTTGTATTTCCAACCTGTTGTTGTAGATCTTTCTTTACTGCAAGATGTCATTCCGATGACAAATAATGCAAGGATGCTGACAATAAATATTCTTTTCATAACGTAATCTTTTCTTTTATTGATCAATAACTAAACGCAAATTTATAAGAAAAATTTTGAAATAAGCTAAAAGCTTGGACAAATTATTTTTTTCCACCTATTAGTGGGTGTATCATCAAACACCTCTAACTCAATAATGACGGATATTTCATGGCTTCCCTGAGTTCCCAAACGAGCCTCAGAAAAAATTATATCATAGCTATATCCAGCCTTAAAATGACCCTTATTTAGACCAAATAAAATTAAAAAAGCATCTGTATTAACAAATGTTTGTCTAAACCACAGTCCTGTCATTATGTTTTTATTAATGTAATATCCACCTATATTAAATTGCACAAAACTACCTTGTTTTTGAAATAAAATGTTTGGAGAGAAAAACACATTTGGATTTCTTATGTTTTCTAATGGAATAAGCATCCCAACATGTGTAGTATATTTTCTTGGAATTTTACTTAAAGAATTTTCAAGAAAAGCATAAGTAGGTTCATTAATATGATGAACAGCAAAGCCTGCATAGAATTTTTTCGAAAAGCCCATAAATCCTGCAGACATATCTAAACGAGGATCAGTTTTGTAATTTCCGTATGCCAGCAAAGGTTCTTTTGTAGTATTTATAAATCCGAATCTCGGATGAATTTCATCAGTAAAACTTAATTTGTTAAAATCAATACTCCTTTGTATTACAGATGCTTGCAATGCTGTTTTTACAGTAAACTTTTTTGAGATATTTAGATTATAAGAATAAATAAAGTTTCCTGAAGTAGATGTTAATTCTCCAATACCTGCTTTATCGTAAGTT
This sequence comes from Bacteroidota bacterium, assembly GCA_034723125.1. Classification (NCBI taxonomy): domain Bacteria; kingdom Pseudomonadati; phylum Bacteroidota; species Bacteroidota bacterium. The sequence goes on from JAYEOP010000340.1 coordinate 23,405, forward strand.
AATTGAAAACCTAATCCTCCTGATAGTGCATCAAAATGTTGGTCGTAAGATGCTGAGTATGTTACAAAAGAATTAGATACTCCTGTCCACTGATTTCTGTAATTCATACAAAAGCGTGGTCCATAATTTGTTCCGGCAAAAGCAGGATTTAAATATAATGGATTTGCATAAAATTGTGTAAATTCAGGGTCTTGAGAATAAATATTTGTTATCAAGCCTGAAAATAAAAAAATCAATATAATTTTGACACCTAAATTCATGCGTTGGAATCTATATTAAAGCTGTTTTTCTTAATGCAATTTTAATGAATAAATGTCGTTTAATCAACAAAAATAATTTTTATGCCTATAAAATCATTTTTAACAAAAGTACAACGCTATAAAATGCTATTTATTTTTGTTTTTTTATTTTATCTAAATAATGATGTTTTTTCTCAAACAATAAATAAAAAGATTACTTTTAACTGGAATACAGAAACAATTTATAAAGATTCAATAAACAAAGGAATAAAAATTCTTTCTTTTGAAAATGTGATACTTGACAATACTGCTAATTTTTTACCCGGCTTTATTACTAATTTTGATTTACCTTATACTTGTGAATTTCAGGTAGAAATAAAAAATAAGAAATTCGTTACTGTAAAAGAGAATTTTAAAAATATTGAGAACATTAATAATAGAGAACTAAATATAAAAACTACCATTAATTACAAGAATAAAATACCTTTTGCAGTTGTATCTTTTATTCCTTTAAGAAAAAATCCTGTAAGTAGAGAAATTGAGAAATTGATTTCATGTGATATTGAAATTGTTATTGGACAAAAGATTTTTAAGAAATCATTTAATAAGAGATCGTCAAGTTCATCGGTTTTAGAAACGGGAGATTGGTATAAGTTAAGTTTCTCTTCATCGGGAGTTTATAAAATTGACTACAATTACTTACAAGACATGGGATTAAACCCATCAACGATAAATCCTAAAAAAATTAAAATTTTTGGAAACGGAGGCGGAATGGTACCCCAAAGCTACTTAACATCTTATCCTGATGACCTTAAAGAAAATGCTATTTACATAAAAGGTGAAAATGATAATAGTTTCGATAAAGGGGATTATATTTTATTTTGGATACAAGGACCTCACATTTGGAATTATAATTACAACAGCAAAGTTTTTCATCATCAATTAAATTACTACTCTGATGAGTCCTATTATTTTTTAACAATTGCAACAGAAGATGGAAAAAGAATTAACAATCAACAATCTTTATCATCAAGTTCTGATTATGTTTCAACGGCTTTTGATTATTTGACTTTTCATGAAAAAACACTAAAAACCGATGTAACTGATTATGTGAAGTCGGGCAGAGATTGGTTTGGTGAAACATTTTATTACACAAGCTCTCAAAATTTTACTTTTAATATTCCGAATATAATTACTTCAGAGCCATTAGTTTTTGAATCTTATGTTGCAGCTCGCTCACAATATGGTGCTGATGTTAATTATTTTAGCATCAATGTTGATGGAAATAATTTTACACAAAAATTATCAGCAGTTGACATTAATTATTACCTCGCACAATTTTCTTCAATCAATAAAAAAACATTTTCTTTTAATCCAACAGCAGACAATCTTGTTTTTAACTATATTTATAGTCGCCCCGGCACAGATGCTTCGGGCTGGTTGAATTACATTGAACTGAATGCCCGTGCTCAATTAATCTTAAACAACGGTCAATTAAATTTTAGAGATTCGAAAACAATTAACAAAGGTGTTTCAGAATTTCAGTTACAAAGTTCTTTAAATTCTATTTTGTTATGGGATGTTACCGATATATATAATGTAAAGAATCAAGAATTTAGTAAAATCGGAAATAATTTTATTTTTCGTTTACAAACAGATACTTTAAAAGAGTTTGTTGCATTTGATGAAAGTTCAGCACAAAACCCCGCTGGTGTCGTAAAAATTCAAAACCAAAATTTACATGGCTTAAAAAATATTGACATGGTAATAGTTACTTATTCTAAATTTTTGAATGCAGCAAATCGATTGGCAGAATTTCACAAAAATGTTGACAGTTTAAGTACAGAGGTGGTTTTAGTAAGCAAACTTTATAACGAATTTTCTTCGGGAGCTCAAGATATTTCTGCTATCCGTAATTTTATGAAAATGTTGTACGACAAAGCTGAAACAGAGGATGAACAACCTAAATATTTACTTCTTTTCGGAGATGCTTCTTATGACTATAAAAATGTGTTACCATCAAATACAAATTATGTTCCTACCTATCAAAGTAAAACAATTTATTACCCAACAAGCTCTTATGCCTCTGATGATTATTTTGGATTTTTAGATGACAACGAAGGAAAATGGGATAACGTTGCGGAAAGTCAGTATTTTAAAATGGATATATCAGTAGGAAGAATACCTGTAACAAGTTTGGAACAAGCAGAAGCAATGACTGATAAAATTATTCATTATTCAGCCAAAAGTTCTTTTGGCGATTGGAGAAATAAAATTGTTTTTATTTCTGATGACCCTGATGATGACGGAGGCAATCACCATTATTTTCAATCCGAAAAACTTGCCGAGGGAGTTTTTAGTGGGGTAAAAGATATGAATGTTCAAAAAGTTTTTTTAGATGCTTTTCCGCAAATTACTTCACCAAATGGTCATAAATACCCTGATGCTCATGAAGCGATTATAGAAAAAGTAAATTCGGGTGCTTTGGTAGTAAACTATATAGGACATGGAGGAGAATCCGGTTGGGCACACGAAAGAGTTTTAGAAATTCCTGATATTGTTTCTTGGAATAATTTAGATAATATGCCTCTTTTTATAACGGCAACATGTGAATTTAGCAGATATGATGATCCTGAAAGAGTTTCGGCAGGTGAATGGGTTTTGTTAAATTCCAATGGAGGTGGAATTGCTTTATTTACAACATCACGTGTTGTTTATGTTAGTTCAAATAATGCTTTAACAAATATTATTTATGATAGCAATATTTTCAAAAAACAAAATGACGGAAAAGCAAAAACACTTGGAGAAATTATTACAACAACAAAAAACAAAGCAACATTTCATACAAATACAAGAAAATTTATTTTGTTAGGCGACCCTGCTATTACTCTTGCATACCCTCAAAATGAAGTTGTAACGACAAGTGTTCCTGATACTTTTAAGGCTTTATCAAAAGTAAGTATTTCGGGAGAAATTCGAAATAATGCAGGAAATAAAATTAGTGATTTCAACGGGACTATTTATCCTTCAATTTTTGACAAAAGAACAGAAATAAAAACTCTTGCCAATGATCCTAAAAGTAAAGTTGAAAGTTTTTATGTAATGGAAAATATTATTTACAAAGGCAAAGTAAGTGTAAAAAATGGTGAATTTAGCTTTGATTTTGTTGTACCAAAAGATATTTCATATCAGGATGGTATAGGAAAAATAAGCTATTACGCTACTGATAATTCAACTGACGCAAATGGTTATTTTAATGACATAGTAATCGGAGGAACATCTGATAGCATTATTGAAGACGATAAAAGACCGGAGGTAACATTATATATTGGTGATACAAATTTTATTTCAGGAGGACTTACAAACGAAAATCCGCTTATGTTTGCAAAATTATGGGATGAAAACGGAATAAACACTACAGGAAATGGGATAGGACATGAATTGATTGCTGTTCTTGATGGTAATGAACCAATTGTTTTAAACAATTATTACGAATCTGTATTAAATGATTTTCGGAAAGGGGAAATCAAATATCCATTCAAAAATTTGTCAGCAGGGAAACATACATTATGGATAAAAGTTTGGGATGTTGCCAATAATTCCGCTACTGATGAAATTGAATTTATTGTAAGAAATTCAGAAAAAATTGAGATTAGTAACTTAAAAAATGTTCCAAATCCTTTTGTTTGGAAAACAAATTTTAATTTTGAACACAATATTGCAGGTCAAGATGTAGAAATTAACTTGCAGATTTTTGATATTAATGCTAAACTTATTAAAATAATAAAAAGAAAAACATTTGTTGAAGGTAGCCGTGTTGTTGATGTTGAGTGGGATGGAAGAGACAGTTACGGGAAAAATTTGGAACAGGGAATATATATTTATCGTCTTATTTTATCAACCGAAGATGGAAGAATAGCAACTGCTTCAAATAAAATGGTAATAATTAACTAAGAATAAACACTTTTTAAATTTCATTTTTATAATTTTGTAATTTAGAAGAAAATAAACGATATGAGTAAAATACGAGTTTTTGCAATTATTTTTATGCTAGTAGCGATAGCATTTGGAAAAGTAAATAGTCAAACTGCCCAAGACCAATATGAAAGAGCAAAAAACGGCAGAAATGTAGTAACCACAGCGGTTCCTTTTTTAATGATTACTCCTGATTCAAGGTCGGGTGCTCTTGGTGATTGTGGTGTAGCATTACCTAACGACCCTAATGCCATTCATTGGAATCCTGCGAAACTTGCATTTGCAGAAGATAATATAGGATTGTCAATATCATATATCCCTTGGCTAAAATCTTTGGTACCTGATATTAATCTTTCATATTTATCTGCTTACAAAAGAATTGACGATATGTCTGCTTTTGGTGGTTCTTTACGATATTTTTCACTGGGAGATATTACTTTTACAAATATCAATGGTGAATCAATGGGGGATTTTCGTCCGCATGAATTAGCTGTTGATGGAGCTTATGCCCGTAAATTAGCTGAAAACTTTTCTATTGGTGTGGCTCTCAGATTTATTTATTCTAATCTTGCTGGAAATACTCCTTTACAAAATGGAACAGAAACAAAGCCTGGAATTGCCGGTGCTGGAGATATTTCCTTTTACTGGAAACTCAATCCTTTTCAAATTGATGAAAGAGATGTTGATGCCAGCTTTGGCTTAAATATTTCAAATATTGGTTCGAAAATTACCTATACCGATGAAATGGACAGAGATTATATCCCTATGAATCTACGACTTGGAGGATATTTCAATTATGTAATTGATGAATATAATGAAATTGCATTTACATTTGATGTAAACAAACTCTTAGTTCCAACACCACCATTTTATGATATCGACTCTTCGGGAAATCCAATTTATGATAATGACAACAATCCTGTTATTTTTAAAGGTATGTCACCTGATGTACCTGTAATTGCAGGAATGATGCAATCTTTTTATGATGCACCAGGTGGTTTTAATGAAGAAATGAAAGAAATTAATCCATCTTTTGGTTTTGAATATTGGTATGCAAAACAATTTGCCGTAAGAGCAGGATATTTTTACGAACACGAAATGAAAGGTAACAGACAATTTCTTTCTCTTGGGATTGGAATGAAATACAACATTCTCAATCTTGATGTTTCTTATTTAATACCAACAAATAATAAAACGGCAAGTCAAACAAGTCCTTTGGATAAAACAGTAAGATTTTCTATTATCTTTAATTTCAAAGATAATAAATGAAAATAATTGATTAATGATACCCAGAATAGGCTTTGGTTATGATGTTCACAAACTCGAAAAGGGTTTAGATTTAATCATTGGGTCTGTAAAAATAAAACATAGTAAAGGATGTATTGCACATTCAGATGGTGATGTTTTGATTCATGCTATTTGTGATGCACTTTTAGGTGCTTCCGATTTAAATGATATAGGATTTCATTTTCCTGATACTGATGAAAAATATAAAAATATTGAAAGTAGCTATCTGTTAAAAAAAACAGTAGAACTTATAAGAAACAAAGGTTTTGAAATTTCTAATATCGACTCAACAATTGTTTTACAAAAACCAAGAATAAGAGATTACATCTGGCAAATGAAAGAAAAGCTTGCTACTACAATGAATATTAATGAAGGACAAATCTCAATAAAAGCTACTACCAGTGAAAAATTAGGCTTTGAAGGAAGAGAAGAAGGAGTGAGTGCTCATGCGGTTGTTTTGATTTTTGATTCCTAAAAAATTACAAATAAGGATTAGAAACTTTTTCTTTGCCAATTGTTGTATCTCTGTAATGCCCGGGATAAACAATAAAATCGTCATCAAGAGTGAATAATTTTGTTTTTATTGATTTTGTTAAAACATCGTAATCACCTCCCGGTAAATCTGTTCTTCCTATGCTATCGTTAAAAAGAACATCGCCACAAATTATAAATTTATCTTCATCCGAAACCAAAGTAATATGTCCCGCAGTGTGTCCCGGAGTAAAAAGCACTCTTAGTTGAGAATTGCCAAATTTTATCACATCTCCTTCATCAAGATATTTTGAAATCTTTGGAGATTGTGGTTGAGGAAGACCAAATTGTGATGCATTCTCATCAGAATTTGTACGGTTAAGTTCTTCATCTTTATGAGCCTCAAGTTCAAGCTTATATTTTTTTGAAACAAATTTATTTCCAAGAATATGGTCAATATGGCAATGTGTATTTATTAACCTTACAGGTTTTAGTCCTTTTTCTTTAATAAATGAAACAATCTCATTTTCTTCATCTTTATTCGAACAACCGGGATCAATAATTATTGCTTCCTTAGTGTCGTCATAGAGGAAATATGTATTTGTTTGAAACAAATTGACTGCGATTTTTCCAACTTTTATCATAATTATTCTGTTTTAATATTTTTATAAAAAAAACTAAATTCACTTTGTCCGTAAGTTCTTTTGCTTTTAAAGTATTGATGTTCACTCATGTTGCTTTGTTTTGAATGTTCAAGAATAAACTGACCTTTTTCTTTTAATACTTCTTTCTCAAAAATTTTATCTGTTAATTCTTTGTGATGGTTATAATTATAAGGAGGATCGGCAAAAATTATATCAAATTTTAATTCTGTTTTGTTTAAAAAATTTATTGCATCAGATTTTATGGTTTTAAAATTTTCAAAGCCAAGATTTTTTGCTTCTTTTTTAATAAAAGCTAAACTTGCAGAATTGCTGTCGACAGAAAGTATTGATTTGCTTCCTCGTGAAGCGAATTCGAAACTCACAATACCTGTTCCTGAAAAAAGGTCTAACACATCAATTTTTTCAAGAAAAAAAGTGTTTTCAAGAATATTAAAAATATTTTCTCTTGAAAAATCAGTTGTCGGTCTTACCGGCAATTTTTTTGGTGCTTGAACTTGATGTCCTTTTTTTATCCCTGAAATTATTCGCATAATGCTGTTGAAAATATATTAAAATATCTGTGCGATGGTGTTTTGTCAAAGCACTTATCATAGTTTAAAGTATCAATTCTGTGTAAAAGAATAGGATACCTTATATAATTAAATAACAATTTGTAAAGTTCGGTATTTTTATCAATATTGCCACAAAAGTAGTAATTATCTTTATCGCTATCAATATCAAATTGTTCGCTGACATTTAAAATATGATAAAGAATATCTTCTTTGCTTTTGTAGTTGTAGGTGTTCATTATTTTCAACTTATCGAATTCAAAAAAGACAAGTTTGATAAAATTATCATCAATTTCAATAAAAGTACTTTTTGTATCTTTTAGCTTATTAATTTTAAAAATTCCTTTAAAAAAAGCTGTTGCCGAGTTAAAGCTATCGTCAGGATTAAAAGCAAGCTTTATTTTTGAATAATTAAAATCTGTGGAGTAAATTAAAAACGAATTCAATTCACTAAGGTAGTCTTTACGAATATCCTCTCCCGATTCTTTATTGAAATTTAATTTATAAAACTCATTACTAATGTCATCTTTCATAAATTCTTTAGGAACCAAAGTAATTTTTGGTGATGAGAAGGAAAGTATTTTTTTTTGATATTTTTCTTTTACTTCAGGAATATTTTCTTTCAAATCACTGACACTAAAATTTTTTAATTCCTTTTCTAATGAATATTCTTTCAGTGATAAGATTTTTTTTGACTGTGAGTCAAAAGAAGAAATTTGAATTTTTGAATTTGAAACAAAGATTAATTGATATAAATTTTCAGTAGAAATAGAATCAGAGAATGAATTTAGATCAATATTGACCTTCATATTATCTCCAATTCCCAGAGTAATTTACTTCAGACATTGAGCCTAATTGAAGAACTCTGGCTTCTCCTTTATCAATATATTTTTGATTGTATGGCTTAGAGTCTGTAACCTGAAAAACATGAACATCAACACCTCTTTGGTTTATTGAACCTGCTTGAAGGTCAAAAATAGCATCTTTTGTATAAGGGATAAATTTTAGTGAATCAACACAAACTTTTTCTTTAAAAACAGAATCCATAACAGGAATAAGAATTGTATCGTATGTAGTTACAATTGATGAATCATTAGGGTCTCCTATTGTTTTAATAATTTCAAAATTATCATATTTGATTGCGTGAATCAGTGAATCCCAGTTGTCTGCAAACTTATTTTTAACATCTTTATAGGCAAATTGTGCTTTTCTTACATTTTCAAGACGTTTTACAATTGCAGCTTTTTTTACTTTAAATTCTTGCTTTTCAATAATTGGCTTACGAATAATGAAGAATAACCAAACCGCAAGTGTAGTAGCCAAAAGTGTGAGAAATATATTTAAAACAATTTTCATGATATTTTATTTTTTTTGCAAATATAATAAATACTTATAATTTTTAATAAAAGAGATTTTATTTTATTTGCAACAAGGTTGATTCTAATGATTTAACAATATTCTGATGTATTTCTTCTTCGGGTTTTGTCCCATCGATGGTGATAAAATTCTTTTTGTTTTTATAATAATTTATAGCAGGGACAGTGTTCTTTTCGTATTCTTCCATTCTGCGAATAATAATATCTGTGCTTTTATCATAATTTCTTGCACCCTCAGTTTTTGAGCGATACGAGAGTCGTTTTATTGCTTGTATCAACGGAGTTTCAATTTTTATTGTAGTAGTAATTGATGTCCCTAATTTTCTTAATAATCCATCCAAAATATAAGCTTGAACTAAGGTGTGAGGAAATCCTTTAAATAAAAACCCATTTACATTTTTGTGTTTTTTAATTTTTCTTTCAATAATTTTAATTGCTATTTCGTCAGGTACAATTCCTCCTTTTTCCATGTAAGGTTTGGCAATTTTTCCAATTTCAGAATTATTTTTTATTTCTTCTCTAAGAATTGCTCCTGTTGAAATATAAACGAGATTAAATTTTTTCTCAAGTATTTTTGCTTGAGTACCTTTTCCCGCTCCCGGTGAACCCAAAAGAAGTATGTTAACTAATTTATTACCGTATTTAGAATCTATAGTTTTTGCTATTCTATCAGTAATATTTTGCATATTACCTGCTCCATCCATAGGATAATAAATTCCTTTTTCTTTGTAAAAGTCGATAACAGTAAGGGTTTTTAATTTATATTCTTTTAGTCGTTTTTGGATTACATCAATGCTATCATCTTTTCTGTTTTCCAATTTACCTCTTTTAATCATCCTTTCAACTAAGGTTTTTTCAGGAACTTCAAGGGATATCATGCATGTTAATGAAGTATTAAAACGAATTAGTAATCCTTCAAGAATGTATGCCTGAACTACTGTTCGCGGAAAACCATCAAACAAGAACCCGTTAAATTTTGAGTTCATTGTTATTTTATTTTCAATTAGTTTTACAATAATATCATCAGAAACCAATGTGCCTCTTTCTATTATTTCTTTTGCTTCACGCCCAAGTTCGGTATTTTCTTTAATTTCTTCCCTAAGCATATCACCCGTAGCTATGTATGATAGGTTATATTTGTCAATAAGTATTTTGGATTGGGTTCCTTTACCAGCTCCCGGAGGTCCGAAAAGTGCAATATTTAACATGATAATTTCTTTTTGTTAAAAATTGATAGAAAAAAATCTGTGCAAAAGTAAGAAATTGAAATTGTTTGAAAATAATAAAAGTTAAAAAAAGAATTGTTTATTTGTTTATCTGTTTATTTGGT
>JAYEOP010000341.1 GCA_034723125.1 Bacteroidota bacterium
TCGCTTTAAACTAATGAGTGATTGGAAAATGTTATATTTGTAATATTATTATACCTAATAAAATCGTTGAATACTTTCGGTAAGACCCGCTTGGTTTATCCTGAACGAAGTTGAAGGGCTTGGTGGTTATGTTTGCATTTTAGTATAGCAGATAAATGTGAGAGGTTCACTTTGTTAGCCGTAGTTTTAACGAAGGAATACTGGCGGAGATTACTCCGTCAGCCGCCTACTCGATTAGGCATTGTATATTTTAATAATTCACATTTTTTACCAAAACAATCAATTTTATAATTACAGTTCGTTAATGCTACTGGACAATAATATTTCGTATCAATAACACAGATTTTCTTAAAGTTTGATTTCTCGTATCCTTTCACTAATCCAATTGGACAAATATCACAATTATTGTTTTCACACATTCTTGGTACAAAATCAAATGTTATATCAAATTGTTCTGGGTAAGAATTGCCTAAATCATCCTTGTGTTTCTCAAAATATTCTCTGAGAATTTTATTTAAACTCTTTTTTGAGTTTTCATATTCAGTATTTTCAAGAATGCAATTTCTGAATTTTGAGTTGTTATTCCATACATCACCTGGTAATTCAAATTGTTGAAAAGATTTTAATGTAAATAATCGAGATATATTAACATTTTCACATTCTAATGAGTTCTTGAAATACACATTAAATTCTGGGGATTTAAAAAAATCCCTTAAACTACACCAAGCCCTTTTTTGATTGAAATTTTTGTCTTTTTTAAAATTCTTAAATTCTCTTTCAAAACTATCTGTTAATATTGCTTTGACTTTTTTAGTCCTAATTTTTGCTTTCTCAATATTTCCGTTAAAGTCTGTAATATCTGTTTTCCTTGGTTGCCCAATTTCGTAATATGTTAAAAGATAAAGAGAAAATAATATCCGTTTAATTAAATCGTCTTTTTCTTTGTATTTGTTTATTTGGTCTGCAATGTACTTTGTTAATGAATAATTGTATTCACTTAAAATATCAAAAGTAAAAAGAATAGAATAATAATCAGATGGATAATATCTTGGTGTAAATTTTACAATGTCAGTTTCATTGTATCCATATGATTTTTTTAAAATTGAATTACCACCTATTTTTGAAGTACTTATAAAGGCATACCCATTGTTTTTATCCTTTTTTATAAAACTATCTGAATGGTTTGGGTTTAATAATTTCAAATCCCCATGTTCTTTGAAATTATTAGTTAATTCCGAAAAAACAAATCCGCCAATATCCCAAATCCGTTCAAATGCCATCTGTCTATCAGAGATGTAACAAAGCCAATGAGTAAGTAATTTTGTGTCATCATCAAGATCATTTTTGTAAAAATTTATGAGATTGTAATTTGAAATCAAGTCCCAACGAACTTTATCATAAAATGATATTATTTTAAATATTTTTGTTAACATATATATTCTTTTAGTTACATCGCTTATTGTTCAATATTTTTCTTTATCTCGTTTAGTATTATTTCTATTGATCTATCTTTAAATCTTCCTGCCAATGCACCATCACAGAATCTATTATTTCTTATAAATGCTGTTAGGATTTTTAAAAGTGTTATAGTGTCTAAATTGGTATAATTTCCTTTATTAACAATCTCTCTGCCTTCATCCCATTCTGTCCAATTGAAAGGAATAACTAATTTAAGTTTGTACATTATCTTCTCGAAGTCTAACACTATTTTGGACTCAATTATTGGTGTTATTTTAAAATTGTCAGGGTCATTTTCATCTTCTATTATACCACCACTTCTAATAAACTCTTTACTTGATTCAATAACAGGAATTAATACAAACAGTTCTTTCCAATCATTTAATGTTAGTTTGTATATTTGTTTTTCAAACTCTTCTAATTCAGTCATTTTAATATTTGTGTTTTTAAATATAATGCCTAACGTAGTAATATAGTTAATGGTTTATATTTCTCCAATATTTTTTGAAAAAGGTGTTTTTTTACATTCCGATATGGCGTGTAAAGCACCACTGTTAGGATGAGTTCTCGTAAATCTCATCTAATGGATTTTTAATTAATTCAAGTTTTTTATTTGCTACATGTGTATAAATTTCTGTTGTTTTACTTGATTCATGTTCTATTAAATTTTGAATATATCTTAAATTTATTTGCAAATGTAATAATTATTTATTTGATAACAAATTGTTACGAAAGCTATCAATAAATCATTATCCTTTCAGTTTCAATCGAATTGTTGCTTTGAATTCAAATACTACAATAGGTAAACCATTTATGTAGATTATGCCATCAGGTATTCGTTTTTCTGTTCCTACAATTTCGAGCTGATTAACAAACTTGTAGATATTATGGTCTTTGCCGTATTTTACTTTTGGTTCAGCAACAACATTATCTAAATCACGACTTTGTGTTTGTGGTGGAAGTCCTGAATAATCAATCAGTTCAATATGAATATCTTTTTGTGTTCTGTCTTCTCTTTTGAGAATGAAACCATCAGCCAGCTAACGCATTATTTTTTTGTTACTCTCGTAAAGGTCGG
>JAYEOP010000342.1 GCA_034723125.1 Bacteroidota bacterium
TTTATCAATTCAGGTACGGTTCTGCCGGTTGTAAAGATTGAATATTCCTCAGAATAGGCAGAAAATCCAGTTCCGGTTTTTTCTACTATGATTTTTATTTTTTTCTTAAATGTTTTCATCGCATTAAATTTTAAAGTTTAAGTCCAGCATCTTTTAGGATTTTCTTTTCTAATCCTTTTCCCACTTCCTGACTTCCGTGATTCGGGAAAATTATAATTCCGTTTTTTTTGTCATGTTTCAATTTAACATGCGATCCTTTCTGTGAGATTGGATACCATCCATCCTTTTTTAGGAGTCGGAATAATTGAGAACATTTCATTAGTTAATCAGTCTATTAAATTTAACGCAAAGGTAAATAATAATTTACTTTTATCCAAATTTATTTTCTTTGGTAATTCGGGTTTTTTAGCATTCCAACTAACGTCAAAGTTAATTGTTTAATTTACAGTCAATTAATAGTTTTCAATTTTGTTCATTTCAACCCTTTATTTTATCATTCGTTAGCTGAAAAACTCAACGGATTTTTCTACGAAGGGGGGATTGTAGCTAACGTGTGGCAATATAAAATGTTGGGCATTTTGAAACTCCAAACTTTCAATTTGCTACACCGTTTATTTGTTTCTAATTCATTCATATTGACCACTTTCTGCCCAATTTTTTATATTGCGTGTTAGCGGCTGGCATTATTCTATCTTGTTAATTATCTGTGTTAATGCAGGTTCAATTGCCAAAATGTGCCAACCTCCAAATACAACTAATACTTTGTCATAATTCTCTAATTGTTTCTCAATTTGTTGTATCAAATATTTGTCTCTAAGTTCTTTTGATTTTCTTGCAATTTCGCAAAAATGATTTGTATTTCTAATGGGTGAAAAATCATCTGATTTTATACTGTCAATGTTAAATTCTTTTTTAAAATATCTCTTGTAAAGGCTTTTATAGTAAGAAAATTGTTTTTCCTCCGAAGTAAGTTTAATGCCTTCTGAAACTAAATATCCTTCAATTAAATTGCTTTTGTATAAACTATCCAAGTTCCCTTTTTTACCCCAATAAGTATAGGGCAATACAAATCTTTCGGATGCAAAGAAAAATAGTATTTCATCTTTTGAATAATATGTTTCCAATTCATAGAATTCTTTTTTATCGGGCATATCCCCATTTAGCATTTTTATGTTTTGTTTATCACATAAATACTTCAATAATCCAGTTTCTCCATTTTTTATTATGGCAGAATTCTTATCGGAATAGATTTTGGTTATTTGTCCTCCCTCATTAATTGCAATTTCTGGTTTAAAGTCAATAAATATTTTTTCAATCTCTGAAAACATATTATTTGTAGTGTCGCGTGAATGCAATGTTCCAACAACTATTAAACGTTTGTTGTTTTTATTCAAGTCAACAACATAAGGAACTTTTGGTAAGTTTCCCAAACTGTCAACTTTAATGTCAAGATATGAGATTAATTTATAGTTGTCCGTTTTGTCAGAGTTCAAATTCTTGCAACTTGTCAAGATGCTTAAAAAGAACATAAAAGTCAAAAATTTTAAAATAATGTTTGTCATAGTCTCTATCGTTTTTTTTTGCTTGCCGCTAACGAGTGAATATAATGACCACTCATTATATTTTTATATTAAAAATTCCATAATTCAATATTATCCAGTGGTTTATAAATTTTGTAGTTTTAATATTTTCATTTTTGTCTATCTGTTAATTTATAGTAATTCAAATTTACGCTCCACTTTTACATATTTACGCTTCATTCGTTGTTCTTTCTTAGTTTCTGTTTTTAGTGTAGCTCTATCAAGAAAACTAATGGTTGTGCCGTTAGGAATTTCATCCAATAGTTCTGGATTTCGGATTATGGTTTCTACAAAATCCAGTCCTATAGCCAAATCTCTTTTTATCTTTTCGTTATTTTGCATTACTTTAATTTTTTAATGTATTGTTCTTTATACCATTTCCACCTGTCCTCAATATCCTGTCTTGCAAATGCAAAAGCTGTATTTAAGTCCGGCATTTCTATGGCTCTTTTCTCCTTTTCTCCATTTGGTTTTAATGTGTCTCTGTGAAAGAATCCATGAGCACAATCATATCTAACAATTGCATGCCATTTTTCTTTAACTAATGCTTCATATTGGATAAGCAAATCTATAATCATCCCTTTTTCTTTTGAGAATTTTACTCTAATCCTGTCAGCTAACTTGTTGCCGAGATATATGTAAAATTCTTTTTCGTTCATGCCTTACTATTTATTTTGTTTGTAAGTACAAATTTACTAATTAATTTTCTTTTCTAATTATTTTGTTGTCAATATTTTTAATTATCAGCCGAAAATGTCAATATTTTCGATGTTTCATATAGTTTTGCTATTTGCTACTCGGTTTCTTCCAATGAACGCTAACGAGTGAATATAATGACCACTCATTATATTTCCATTATATTTTTTGTTAAAAAACTACATAATTCAATATTATCCAATGGCTTATAAATTTTGTAGTTTTAATATTTTCATGTTCTAATAAATTTTGA
>JAYEOP010000343.1 GCA_034723125.1 Bacteroidota bacterium
AAATACCTGTTGAATTGAAAGAAAAAATATTTTTAAGACTTTTTGAAACGGCAGAAATTGCGAAACTTAAACCTGACGAATACAAACAATACGAAGCAAGTGTAAATGCTTACCGAGATATTTTTAATATCAAAAATACATACCTAGAAAAAGGAAAGATTGAAGGAAAGATTGAAGATGCCATAAAAATGCTCGAAAAAGGATTAGAAGTAGCTTTAATAAGTGAAATAACAGGACTAACAGAAAAAGAAATTAACGAATTGAAATAATAACAAATGCTAACACCTAAGCATATAAAAATCCCATAGTGCAAGCTTACCTACGGTTTTTTTGTGTATTGTTGAACCTGCTTACCAAGGCTCGGCAGGCAAGAAAAGATAAACAATTTGTTATCAAATAAATAATTATTACATTTGCAAATAAATTTAAGATATATTCAAAATTTATTAGAACATGAAAATATTTAAACTACAGAGATTTACACTCATATTAAAAGCAAAGGGCTTAGCGGTATTGATAACCCATTGGATAATATTGAATTATGAAATCTTTTAACAAAAAATATAACGAAAATATAATGACTGGTCATTATATTCACTCGTTACCTGCAATGTTAAAAAGACAACGACATATATTGACACATAGGAATAATATTTTTGTAACCATAATTCATCAATTTTTTAACTTAAAATTAATTTTATGAGAAATTATCAATGTAAGAAATGTGCAACACACATTACAAGTGACAAAACACCAAGTGCTTTTAATTGTCCGAAAGGTGGACATCATCAATGGACGGATCTTGGTGAAGTTGGACCAAATAATTATCAATGTAAAAAATGCGGATTATTATTGAAATCCAAAAATACACCTTCTGCTTTTAATTGTCCTAGTGGCGGACATCACCAATGGACAAAACTTAAAAAAATGAAACCGAATATTTTTAGATTAGCCACAAAGGAGCTGTCACAAGACGGCTTCTTTACTTGGCTTTTGCAGTGGGCAGACAATAAATTCAGCCAACTTGACTCTCAATTAAATGAAACTGCAAAAGATTTTGTTAGGTTACTTCTTGATAAAACAGAAGACTTTCAGATAACCAAAGTTAATGCAGGCAGACAATGGAATAATATTGATATTTGGGCAGAAATCAATGATGAGTATTTTATAGGCATTGAAGATAAAACGAATACAGGTGAACATTCTGGCCAGTTGGAAAGATATAAACAAATCGCATCTGACCATTACAAAGACAAAAATTATAAACTTGTTTTTGTATATCTTAAAACGGGAAATGAAAGTTCTGCAACACTTAAAAAAGTCATTGAAAAAGGTTACTCTACAATTGATAGAAAAGCCGTTTTAAATGTATTTAGCCAAAAAGTAGTGCAAAATGAAATCTTCAAAGACTTTAAAGAATATTTGTCTGCCATTGAATACCAAACAAATTCTTATACAAATTTCGAAAACATAGTTTCAGAATGGAAAGCAGGTGAAGGTTTTTTTATTAAACTACAAGAACTAATACCCGAATGGACAGATTGGAGATATGTTCCAAATCAAACTGGTGGTTTTTTAGGGTTTTGGTATCACTGGCAAGGAACAAATGACATTGGAGAAATTTATATCCAAATCGAAAATGCTTTTGAATACGGAATAAAACTTGTCATTAAAATTGCTGACTGGGAACCAAGTACAGAAACCCTTTACAGATTACTTAACGAAATAAGACCTTTTGCAGATAAAAATGGAATTTCAATAGTAAAACCAAACAAATATAGAGCTGGTGCGACATCAACATTGGCAATTATTGAAAATGCTTTTACAGTGGACAATGAAGGTAATTTTGAAATAGACAAATTCATAATGACTTTGAAAGCACTTGAAAAAACAATTGATAAATATTGTGAAGAACAAAACACAGCAGGTAACACGCAATAAAAAACATAGGGTAGAAAGTGCTAAATTTGAGCGACATAACATTTAATAGACGGTTCAGTAAATTGATAAGTAGGAGCTTCGAAATACCCTACGTTTCTTATTGCCACCGTCAGACTGTCTAAAAAAATCAACAATTTGTAGAAAATAATAATTTGCCACCAAAGAAATAATTTCTATTTTTATAAATGAAATTTATACAAGGAAAAGACAGAAGACAGGCATATATTTTTCCAACATCACTGTAAGAAGCAATTCGAAAAACGCAAACTAAAAAAAGCAAATTATTTTTTGAGCAAAGCAGAAGTGTCCTTATATTTGATAAAAATTTAATCGGTGGTTAGGCTTATTAGTCAGACTGCCGTTATTGTGCATTAAAAACAACAACATTCAGATAAATTATAGATAATATTTGGATATTTTAATAAACTATTATATTTTTGCATTCAGATATAATATAGGTAAGTAATGGATAAATATATAAATAAATTGAACTTTGATTTTCAAACAAATCAGAAAATATTAAATCTGATTTCTCAAATTGATTTATACAAAGGCAAATGGAACAGTATTGAAAA
>JAYEOP010000344.1 GCA_034723125.1 Bacteroidota bacterium
ATTACAATATAACACAATTTAGGAAATATAGCAAGGAGATAGTAGCTGAAATAGATTCAAGAATTTTCTTCATCCCCCAATCACCCTTTTCGCCTCCTCCCAAAACTCAGGTTTTTCTTGCTTTGTTAGGTTATAGAATGAAAAATCCTTAGCAATGTAAATACTTTTCATAATTAAAAACGATTTTGGTTTCTATACTTTATACGAGCGAAAAGGCACAAAGTTATATAAAAAAGAGCAATTACAAAAATAAAAATAGTTATAGCAGAAAAATAGTTAGAAGAACCTCCAGACATATCAAACGGTATACGAATGCCAGTTGATGAGCCAAGTAGCCAGGCGGGGAAAAGAAAAAATATCAATCCAAATAAGAACCCTATGGGAATCAGAAAGCTCTCTATGGGAGAAGAAGCCGGATAATCACCCACATATTTACTAATTAACACTGAAGCTCCGAATAAGGCAAGAATTGTAAAAAGGAATATTCCTAAGATAATAAGCCTTCCCTTATCTAGCCTAAAAAATTCTTGCCAACTAATTTGAATGTTTAAAAAAATACATTTAGCTATATACGCTACATATCCTAAACCTATTATTAACATGACTAGAATACTAAGCCTAATAATACTAGCCGAAGAAACATAAATATCTTCAAAAACCGTAAAGAGTCTTGTGAAAACTTGCAAGGATAATAAAAAAAATGCTACCAAAAAAGCTCCAAATATTCCTGCATAGTTACTATCTTTATTCTTAAATTTTAGATACAATAAAAAAGATAGGAGAATTAATGGAGTAATGAATAATAAGAGAAACAAACACAACCTAAATTCATTCTTCACCTTGATATCCTTTTCTATATATCTTGAAGCTTCCTCAGCTGTCTCTACTAAATCTTTAATCTGCGGATTGATTTTTTTAATAATACTTTCCATTTGTAATTGAAGAGAGGAATCTTTTGAATCAATACAACATCTATTATCCTTCTGTTCTAAAATTTGCTTATGAAGTTTCTCTATCTCTTTAAGTTGTCTCGATATCGCATTGTATTTTTCATCCATGTTAAATTTACGACCAATATCGCCAAAACAGTCATCTGTTTTTGAACAACTATTAGATATCATGCTTTCCCATCTTCCTGGATCATGATTGCCTGGATCCTTATTCTTAACTACATTAATACGTATATTACTAATTCTTTCTTCTTTTGTTGGCCGGAATTCAGCTTCAAGTCTTTCAAAGATAAAATTACCAACAGTAATAATGGTTAATATTATTATTATAAACAAAAAACGTATTAATCCTGATGACTTATTTTTGTTTTTTCCTTTGTTAATTTTTAAATCATCCATTTTTTTATTTATTTTTTTATATTTATTATATGTAAGATACACTAGCGTCGTTTACAAAATTCGTTAGTTTTGAATAAGCTAACAATTGAGTAAACAACATTATGGTCATTTATAGGAAGACAAGATTAACACCTATTCAGAGAAAACAATTATCCGATGATTGCTGGAAAAAAATACGCGTATGCGATTTAATTAGAAAATATAACATTACTGCTCCTATTATATACAAGATCATCCACCAAGACAAGCACAGAGATTATACAATTCGTAAAAGTATTAATAAGAGATTTCGTTGTCTGCAATACAGGATAAAAAGACTTTCTAAGATTGAAAAGAAAGCAGAAGCTAAACTGGAAAAGCAAGCCAGAAGATACAACAAGAAATACCAGGGAGAAATGTTGTATTTTGATACTAAGAGATTACCATTACTTAAAGGAGAAAGTGTTACTAACCATAGCAAATATTTTTTGTGTCCATGGATGATTTTTCAAGAGAACTGTATATTGCGATTCTACCAGATAAAACCCAGTATTCAGCAGAAAAATTCCTAGAACAGGTATTAGATGAATGTCCCTATACCATTAAACAAGCCTATTCATATAATGGTAAGGAATACCGAGGAATGCCAGAGAATCACACTTTTATTAAACTTTGCAGATAAAGCAAGATTGAGCAAAGATTCACGAAAGTAAGAACCCCTAGAACTAACGGAAAAGCAGAAAGAGCAATTAGGACTTTAATGGAAATGTGACATGATAAGACAACATTTAAAAACAGGGAACATAGAAAGAAAGAATTGTTAAGGTTCACTAACTTCTATAATAACGTTAAACCGCATAAAGGAATTAATAATCAAACGCCTATGGAAAAACTAATTGATTACTTTTATCCCAATGAACTGCAAACAACGCTTGATAATCTAACACTTTGTTCTTATTAAAAGCTTCTAGAAAAAATATCATTCTTAGTTATTTGGTTTATTCCGTTTACCCTCCCCCAATCACCCTCTTTGCCTCCTCCCAAAACTCAGGTTTTGCCTGCTTTGTTTTTAGCCAATACCACCATTCTGCTCCTCGAAAATAAACTTTTTGAAAACCAGCTTTTCTGGCTTGCTCAATATTTTCTTTGAATTGATCTAGACTCATTAATTTCAACTGATCATCTA
>JAYEOP010000345.1:0-9006 GCA_034723125.1 Bacteroidota bacterium
TATTTTTTCTTAGTGCAACTTTGTGCCTTGGTGTCTTTGTGGCAAGATATTGATAATTAGCCACGAATATTCTAAGACACTAAGAATCACAAAGTATGAAACAATTCATTATGGAATTATTATACTATTGATTTTCTTTATGTTATCACAACTCGACATTTAATAAGTTTCCGAATGTCAATTCTTTATATTCAAATGCGAAACTTGAGTTTGTTAAAAATTCTCTCAATAGTTTTATTATTTTTTTCATGAATGTAGTTTTTCTAAACTATGTTAAATTTGTACAATTAATAAAACTCTTGAACAATGGCAACACAGCAAATAAAACGAACAGCTATAATTATTTTTATAATAATTTCAACTTTAGTAATTATTACGATATTAATTGCTTTAACCTCTAATATTTTACTACCGAAAATGATAGTGAAAAAGGCTATTAAAAATGAGAAACTCACTGAAATAAATGAAAAATTACAATCATTAGAAATAGAAAAAGCTGAATTTCTCAATACAATTAATAAGCTTAAAGCCAAAGATGTAAAAAATGCCATTTCTTATGTAAATGAAATTGACACTAATGATGCATTAATGGTAACAAGTACCTTTGTAAATAATCTTGGTATTGGAAAAGCAAATGCAGAAAAAATAACAAACAAAATAACTCAAGACTCTTCTCTCAATAAATCAAAAGAATTGATACTGCTTGTTTTAGAAAATAAAAATAAAATCCCCTTTGTTTTCCCTGTTGTAAAAAATACAATTAAAGAGGTTTGTAAACAAGACATTAGTAAAAAATAGATTCCATAAATTTATTAATCATGAACTTTGAAGAAATAAAAAATAATTTAGAAACAAAAATAATTGGAATTGCCGGTGCTGGTGGCTTAGGTTCTAACTGTGCTGTTGCATTAGCTCGTGTTGGAATTGGAAAATTAATAATTTCTGATTTTGATATTGTTGAAGAATCTAATCTTAATCGTCAGTATTTTTTTTATAATCAAATTGGAGAAAAGAAAGTTGATGCACTAAAAAAAAATATTAATAAAATAAATCCTGAAGTAACTGTTGAAATTCATAATATTAAATTAACTGCTGAAACAATTATTGATTTCTATAAAAATTGCGATATAATTATTGAAGCATTTGACCAAGCAAGTCAAAAACAAATGATAATAGAAACAGTGTTAACAGCCTTCCCTAAAAAAGTATTAATCTCAGCTTTAGGTATTGCTGGATTTGGCAAAAATAATATTATCAAAGCAAGAAAGGATGGCAATTTATATATTTGTGGAGATGAAAAAACCGAAGTCAATAATGAAGAGCCTCCTTTAGCACCAAGAGTTGGAATAATAGCTAATATGCAGGCTAATGTTGCAATTGACATTTTGCTGAATAAAAATCTTAAAGAGCTTTAGGAAACTTCTAATTACATTTTGAAATGGAAATCACTTTAAATAATCGGAAAGAAACTTTTGAACAAGACGAGTTAACTATTGACGAGTTACTGAAAATTAAAAATTTTACTTTTAAAATGTTGGTAATTAAAATAAATGGAAAGCTGATAAAAAAAAATCAATATAAAAATGCTTTAATAAAAAACGAAGACAATGTATCTGTTTTACATTTAATAAGTGGCGGTTAAAGGGAGGTTCTTTAAATACATTCGCATTAAGATTTCCAGAGTTTTTTATAGACAATGAAAAAATTTGAAACAAATCGGGATAATGTGAAAAGTTTTGAAGAAGTATATAAAAAAAACTCTGAAAACCCTTTGGGAACAAAGATAATAAACAATCTGACTGCGTTAAAATTTTTCTCAATAGCACGGCTATTCAGAAAAATTTGTGCCTTGCATCTTATTCATTATCTTTGTTTCTTAAAAGAAATGTATTTAAAGAACCTCCCTAAAATCTATACCCAAGATTAACAGCAAAATGAGCAGTTTTTACCACTCTATCAAAAATTGTATAATACTTCATTCCTAATCCAAAATTCATTCCTATACTTAAATTATCAACAGGTAAAAACACAACACCGTTGCGGATAAATAATTTAGTGTATGGTGATTGTTTTTCAATATAAACATCGTAGTATTTCTGTTCGGTATCATCCCATTGGCTTTCATAATGATTATCAATCAAATATCCAATACGCAATTCAGGACCCACATAATACTTAAAAACACCCTGCCCTGCAGGATAATATTTTAAACTTATACCTGTATAAATAGTGTTGTCTGAATTATTATTGTTTGAATTATAATATGTCTGTTTTCTAAAACCAAATCCCAAAGGAATTTGATAACCTAGCATACCGTTTTTTGAGAGTCTTTCATAAGAAAGGGTAAAATCATTGAAAATTACATCAAACAAATGATAAGCAAAAATATTTCTTTTGAAATCTTTATTTAATGGTGCTTCAACATTTGTTATCATTTTTTTATTCTTTTCAGCACCAAGTGGACTAATTATCTCTGCATTAGCATTTTCATAATCAATAATGGCAACCCTATCTTTATCAATAACATAAAAAGGTCCATCAGGATTAATTTGTTTTTTATACTTGATTTTATCAGCAAGCACTTCTACCTCCGATGCTTTTATTGTTTCATCATTATTTAAAATAATTAAATGTTGTGAAAACAAATTAGATAAAATAAAAACTAATGATATAGTTAATAAGCTGTTTCTAAGTTTCATAATTAATTTTTTATTCAATTATTAAATCTATAACTAATATTAATAGCAAAATGTGCTGCACTATAAATGCCACTTGGTATATAATCGTCAATCTCCTTGTCAAAATATTTGATACCAAGACTTCCAATTGCTGAAACACTATAATTAGGAGTTGGTGAAAACATAATTCCATTATTAATCAAAAATTTACCATAAAATGTAATTACTTCTTTTGCATCACTACTCCATCCATTATCTTTTGCTCGCAGTTTACCTAACCTTATAGACGGACCAACAAAGTATTTCCAAATCCCCTGTCCTGTTGGATAAAAATTTAATCCTATCCCTGTATAAAAAATATTGCTATAATCACTATAAGCATAATATGAATTTTTATCAAAGCCAATAGCTATAGGAATTTGGACTCCCATTGTTCCATCATCTGAAATTTTTTCATAGGATAAAGTAAAATCATCAAAAATTATATCAAAAAGATGAAATGTTATTAAATTATTTTCTAATTCAAACTCCTCAACTTCTTTTTTTACATCCGTAAATGCTTTTGTTAAAAAAACATTTTTACCACTTTCGTATCTTATCATGGTTATTTCTGATATTTCCAAAATAAATGTAGCACCCTCTATATCACTATATTTCTTATACTTAACAACATCTTGAGCTATCTTAACAATTTTCGCCTCAATCTTTGAACCGTCATTTTTGTAAATAATATCTTGTGTTTTTGCTGTAAATGATATTGATAGCAAAACGATTATTGATAATAAATATGCTAGTAGATTATTCATATTAAATATTTAATTTTTTTCAAATATACAATAAATTTTAAACTCTTAATGTTGCTTTTATTCTTAATGGATTATTTAATAATTCCAGAGCATCTACAATATTTGTCATTACAATATCTGCTGAAGTTAATGCAGCTACAGAGCATCCTTCTTTTTGAATAACAGCAACGCTTAATGCAGATTCTGAAAGCATCATTGAATCGTTATTTCCATTTCCAATTGAAAATGTATTTTTTGAGCCAAGTTGTTTTACAAATTGTTTTTTTGTGTATGCCTGATTCTGTTCTGATATTATTCTTAAATCACAATTAATATTTTTTAATCTTTCTCTTGCATTACCAAATGTGTTTGCAGTAATAATAAATATTTCAATCTTTTCTGCCAAAAGTTCTAAGGTTTCCGGTACCCTGTGTATTAAATCTCCATCAATTCCTATAGTACCATTATAATCAAGTACTAGGTATTTTATCTCTATATTTTTTACACCTGGGATATTTATTTCAATCATTAAATTATTTTTGATACACTTTATTGATGTTTATTTATTTAAAAGGTTGCGTTTGTGTAAGATATTGTTTATTTGTTTATTTGTTTATTTGTTTATTTGTTTATCTGTTTATTCGTAACACATAACTTTAAGTACTTTAGGCACTTTAAGTACTCTAAGTACTTCTTTTTGTTTATTTGTTTGTTTGTCATTTAGTGGTCATTTGCTTCGCTGTCATTTAGTTGCTATTTTTTAACTTTAAGTACTTTAGGCACTTTAAGTACTCTAAGTACTTCTTTTTGTTTATTTGTTTGTTTGTCATTTAGTGGTCATTTGCTTCGCTGTCATTTAGTTGCTATTTTTTAACTCTAAGTACTTTAGGCACTTTAAGTACTCTAAGTACTTCTTTTTGTTGACTTGTTGATATTTTCACGCAAAGATGCAAAGAACGCTAAGAAGAATTGTTTAATTGGAATTTGACTGCCGGCTGAAAGCTGCCAACTTCTTTATTCAAAAGCTCCAACATACCGTCATTGCGAAGGAAGTATGACTGAAGCAATCTGATGAATAAGAGTAGGATGCTTTTTTTACTACCTCTGCTAAAAAGCCCGAGATTGTCGCAGTCGTATTCTGACAACTAATAATTGTAGTAAAATTATCACATTTTTTTGGTCAGAACACTCCCTCACAATGACGACTTTATGGGTTGTTGTTGTAAGAATTGTTTAGATTCTTCTCCGTAGCTTTAGCGAAGGAGGATTTAGTTATCTGTTTTTTCGTTACACATAACTTTAAGTACTTCAGGCACTCTAGGCACTTTAAGTACTTTTTTTTGTTGATTCGTTTATTCGGAATTTGACTGCGGACTGTTTTTTGACTGCCGACTTGTTGATAAACGTAGTAAATAGCATGATAAATACTGATAAAGGAAAAAAAATTAAAAAATATTATTATTTAAAAGTAAATATCTATTTTTGAAGAACTGAGAAAATGATTTTAGTGAATTTAAAAGTATAAATTATGAATGATATAAAATGGGGTGAATTACCTTTTGGTTATTTAAAAACAGATTACAATATTCGTTGTTACTACAAAAACGGAAAATGGGGAGAACTTGAAGTTTCTTCTTCGGAACATATTGATATTCACATTGCAGCTACAGCTTTGCATTATGGACAAGAAGCTTTTGAAGGAATGAAAGCTTTTATGGGAAAAGACGGCAAAATCAGGTTATTTCGTTGGGAAGAAAACCATAAAAGAATGAATAGCTCGGCTCGTGAACTAATGATGCAAGAGGTTACTGCTGATATTTTCAGAGGTGCAATTGATAAAGCTATAAAGTTGAATTTAAAATTTGTTCCGCCTTATGGCTCAGGAGCATCATTGTATATAAGACCGCTATTAATTGGTTCAGGAGCACAAGTTGGTGTAAAACCTGCTGAGGAATATTTATTCATGATTTTTGTAACTCCTGTTGGACCATACTTCAAGGAAGGATTCAGTCCTGTAGATTTTCTATTAACAGAAGAATACGACAGAGCAGCTCCATTAGGAACAGGACATATAAAAGCCGGAGGAAACTATGCCGCAGGATTACAAGCTATGACAAAAGCTCATAAGGATGGTTTTGCCAATGTTTTATTTCTTGATGCCAAAGAGAAAAAATATATTGACGAAGCAGGACCTGCAAACTTTTTCGGGATAAAAAATAACACTTATATTACTCCAAAGTCTCCTTCAATTTTACCTTCAATTACAAATAAAAGTCTTTGTGTAATTGCAGAAGATATTGGAATGAAAGTAGAAAAAAGACCCATCCCTAAAGAAGAACTTAGCACTTTTGAAGAAGCAGGTGCATGTGGTACTGCTGCTGTTATCTCTCCAATAAAGAAAATCTATAACGACACAACGGGTGAAACTTATGAATTTGGTAAGGATGGTAAAGCAGGGAAAAAATCTGAAGAACTTTACAAAAGATTACAAGGGATTCAATCGGGAGATATTGAAGATAAATATGACTGGATTGAATTTGTAGAATAGAAAAATTAAATTAATAAGTCATGAGGTTGTAAATTTAAAATAAAATTATCTTTGCAACCTTTTTTTTAATCTAAAAAACACATTAAAAATATGAGTAAAAGAACAATAGTAAAATTACCCGGAGACGGAATAGGCAGAGTAGTTTTAGACGAAAGTATCAGAGTATTGGAAGCTGCCGGCTTTGATGCAGAATATATTGAAGGTGATATTGGTTGGGAATTCTGGAAAAAAGAAGGTAACCCTTTACCTGACAGAACAATAGACCTCATTGACAAATATAAGTTAGCCCTCTTTGGAGCAATTACATCAAAACCAAAAGATGATGCTACTGCTGAGATTGATCCTTCACTTAAAGATAAAGGATTTATTTATTCAAGTCCGATTGTAGGATTACGTCAGCATTTCAATCTTGACATTTGTATAAGACCATGCAAAACATACAAGGGAAATCCATTAAATTTTATCAGAAGAGCAAAAGACGGTGGTATTGACGAGCCTGAAGTTGATGCAGTAATTTTCCGACAAAATACTGAAGGATTATATGGTGGTGTTGAATGGACAAACCCTCCTGACCTTGTTTATAAAGGATTAATGTCACATCCTAAATTCCAAAAGAATTTTTCACAAACTCCAAAGGAAGAATTATCGGTTTCAACAAGAATATTTACAAAAAAAGCAACAGAAAGAATCATAAAAGCAGCATTTGAACATGCAAAAAACTATGGATATAAATCAGTAACAGTTTGCGAAAAGCCAAATGTTATTAGAGAAACTTCAGGAATGATGTTTAAACTTGCCAAAGAAATTCAAAAAGCTGATTATCCTGAAATAGAACTTTGGAATACAAACATTGATGCACAAATGATGTGGCTCACTAAAAACCCTGAAACTTACGGTGTAATTGTAGCAGGAAATATGTTTGGCGATATTGTTTCCGATGGTTTTGCCGGTTTGATTGGCGGACTTGGATTTGCGTGTAGTGCTCAATTCAATCCGGAAAATGGAATTGCTATTTTTGAACCTACACATGGCTCAGCACCAAAATATGCCGATTATTCTGAATCAATTGTAAATCCAATAGCAATGATTGCTTCAAGCTGTATGATGTTGGATCACATTAGCGAAAATGAAATAGCAACTAAAATAAGAAATGCCGTAGCTGAAGTTATATCAGAAGGAAAAGTTAGAACCTATGATATGAGTAAAATGACAGGAAAAGCTGATGTTATCGATAATGGTGCTGCTTCAACAAAGCAAATGGCTGATGCTATAATTGAAAAACTTAGATAAGTTGAATTAAGACTTGGTGATTTGTTGATTTGGTGATTTGTTTATTTGTTTCAATAGTCATTTAGTGGTCATTTGCTTCGCTGTCATTTAATTGTCATTATGTTGTTTATTTGGTGATTTGTTGATTTGTTTATTCGGAATTTGACTACGGACTGAGGACTGCTGACTGCCGACTTGTTGATTTGTTTATATTTTCACGCAAAGACGCAAAGAACGCAAAGAAGAATTGTTTATCTGTTTATTTGTTTATTCGGGTATTTGACTATGGACTGAGGACTGCTGACTGGGGACTGCCGACTGAGGACTGCCGACTGAGGACTGCCGACTGAGGACTGCCGACTGAGGACTGCCGACTGAGAACTGCCGACTGAAGACTGCCGACTGTTTTAATTTATTGCATTGTTTATGATTTATCAATTTGAAATATTTAGGAATTTAACTTTTAGTGAAAAGAAAACTTTCAGATTTCATCTTGCTTATTCTTTTATTGAAGGAATTATTCTTGGGGTACTAGCACTTAATGAATATGTTTTTGTGAAAAGTATGCAAGGCTCTGAGGGGCTTTTAAGTATTCTGTTTTCGTTTACAGTTATTGTTTTGTTATTTTCTCTTTTTATTACCGAATTTTTAAAAAGGTTTCCTGACAAAAAAAAACTATTAAAGATAGTGGCATTCGTTACAAGATTGCCACTATTTTTACTTCTTTTATTTCCAAAAGATTTAGCAACTCTTACTTCTAACAACATTTATCATTACTATTTTTTAGGAATTTTCTTTGTCTTTTTCTTAGCTCAACCTATAGTTTTACCAATCATAAATCTCTTTTTAAAGAATAATTACAAACATCAAAATTTTGGTAAACTTTATAGTTATTCAAATATGATAAACAAGGCAGCCTTGCTTGTAACAACATTTTCATTCGGGCGTTTACTTGATTTCGACAACTATGCTTTCAGGTATGTTTATCCATTAATAGGTATCCTTGGAATTGTCTCAATTTTTTTGTTGAGTAAAATACGAGTTGAAAATTATATTAGTAAAATTAGGAAAAGTTTCTTGAATTCAGTTCGCTATTCCTTTGGTGAATTCAAAAAAATAATGAAGGAAAATAAAGCCTACAGAGATTTTGAGATAGGTTTTATGTTTTATGGATTTGCTTTTATGTCATCAGCGGTAATGATTCCTTTGTTTTATGATAAAATATTAGAACTCAATTATTCCAGTGCTGCGTTCTATAAAAATTTCTATAACATTCTGGCAATTTTAATCCTTCCTCTTTTCGGAAAATTACTTGGCAAAATTGACCCAAGAAAATTTTCAATAATGACGTTCTTTTTCATGTTTTTAACAATTTTATTTACTGCCCTCACCGAGTATTTTCCACAAAGCACTGAATATTTAAATATTAATTTCTTTTATTTTTTGGTTTTGGCAAATGTTTTTTACGGACTTTTTGCAGCAGCAATGCCTTTACTTTGGAGTATTGGTTCTGCATATTTTTGTAAAACAGAAGAAGCCGATACATATCAGGCAATTCACCTTAGCCTTACAGGATTAAGAGGTTTATTTGCTCCTTTTGCAGGTATTTTAATTTATAAATTAAGTAACTTCACTATTACTTTTTCTACAGGAATAATATCACTAGTTTTGGGAATTATTTTAATGTTTTATTCAATGAGAAAATATAGATAGCTGTTTGGCTAAA
>JAYEOP010000345.1:9106-10774 GCA_034723125.1 Bacteroidota bacterium
GCAGGTATTTTAATTTATAAATTAAGTAACTTCACTATTACTTTTTCTACAGGAATAATATCACTAGTTTTGGGAATTATTTTAATGTTTTATTCAATGAGAAAATATAGATAGCTGTTTGGCTAAAGGGGGCTTCTATTAATTCCTTTCTTTCAAGAAACAAGTATAATGAATAAGATGCAAACCATAAATATTTTTGAATAGCCTTAGCTATTCGAAAATATTTTGGTGAAGTCAGATTGTTTATTATCCTTGTTCCAAAAGGGTTGTCAGAGTTTTCCATATACTGCTTTAAATTTTATTACATTATCCCGATAGTGTTTCAAAAATTTAAATTGTCTCTGAAAAACTCTGACAATCTTGATGCGAAGGAATTAATAGAAGCCCCCTAAAAGAAGTGGCAATATTCTAAAGTCCTAATTATTGTTAAATTCCCTAAATTACTGTGTTTTGCCATTTTTTTAGTTTTTGTTAGGTGCTGAATTTTATTCTTTTTTATTTGATATAATATAGTTATTCATATTATATGTTACAATTGGATTCGGTATCCAGCTACTTCCCGTTATTCCGGATATAGCATTAATTGGTAATAAAGCTAAGTAAATATTAAGGTAGGATACATCACCTTCAGCAATTGCAATTGAAAGTGGAGTAATTAATATCCCTGCTATAATAGAAAATTTTAGTAACCTTCCAAATTTCAATATAGAAATACTCTGAATTTCATTTACCGTAAAATTAAAAGTATCATTCTTTACTAAAATTGAAACTAGGGAATCATCTATTACTTTAACCAATATTCCTGAGAGATAATTTTCATTCTCATATTTAATAGTTACATCTTTTTTGTATTTAAGTGTTTCTGCCTTAGTAGGATATTTTGTTCCTTTTTTTGTCAGAAGGAAGTCGTTCTGTCCATAAGTATGAAATACTGTTATAATAGTAATTGCTAAGCTTATAAGAATTATCTTTTTCATAATAGTTTTTAGAGAAAGAACGATTAATCCTTAGGATTATTACTTGTCATTTTTTTCTATTTTCCGACTAACGTAAATACTAATTATTGATTACCTATTGTTTATAGGCTCTATGATTTTTTATTTTTTCTTCATTCTGTTGAATAATTCTCCCTACATTAGCTAAAATATTCAACTGAATTGTCCAGTAGGGAGATTCCAACAAACGTCAAAGTTAATCATTTAATTTACAGTCAATTAATAGTTTTTAATTTTGTTCATTTCAACCCTTTATTTTATCATTCGTTAGCTGAAAAATTCAACTTTTTTTATCCGAAGTAGGGGGATTATAAGCAACGTCAGTCTGTCTAATAACCCTAACCACCAATTAAATTTTTGTCAAATATAAAGCTATTTCTGCTTTGCTCAAAAATAATTTGCTTTTTTTAGGTTGCGTTTTTCGAATTGCTTCTTCCAGTGATATTGTAAAAATATATGACTGTCTTCTGTCTTTTCCTTGTATAGGGAGGTTCTATAAATTTCATAGTATAAAAATAGAAATTATTCCTTTGGTGGCAAAATATCTTTATCTACAAATTGTTGATTTTTTTAGACAGTCTGATGGTTTGGCTATGCGTAGTGCGGGTTTTCAAAGCACCTCACTTTCAACTTACACCGATGTTCATTTTATGTTCATATTTTCAATTTAACT
>JAYEOP010000346.1 GCA_034723125.1 Bacteroidota bacterium
GGAGAAATCTATGTAATTTAACTACATTTCTCCAAGTATAAAAATTATAAAGTGGAGAAATCTATGTAATTTAACTACATTTCTCCAAGTATAAAAATTATAAAGTGGAGAAATCTATGTAATTTAACTACATTTCTCCAAGTATAAAAATTATAAAGTGGAGAAATCTATGTAATTTGACCACATTTCTCCAATCAATAAAAATCTATTGACAGTCATTTATTATAATTTCAATTTTCTCATCCATGGGTAAATTTACATCAATCCATGTAATTTCAAAACCATCCCTTTGCATTTTTCTAAACCATGTCATTTGCCTTTTAGAGAACTGATGAATTGATGAATTCAATCTTTGAAACATATCATTATAGTTTATTTCGCCTAAAACAAATTGAGTAATAAATTTGTATTCCAAACCATAGTATTTAAGCTTGTCAGCTTTTATTCCTTTATTAATAAGTGTTTTAACTTCGTCTATCATTCCTTCATCCAACCTTTGTTTTAGTCGGGTTGTGATTTTTTTTCTTAGCTCATCCCTTTCAACTTTTGTAGCAAATATTTTAGTATTAATTTGAGGATAGTCACTGTGTTCCTTATGTTCGTCATAATAAGTTTCTATTTCAATAGCCCTTTCCAATCTCTTTCTGTTTTCCGTATCGGTTTTATTGTGAAGATTTTTAAAATTACTAAGTCTTTCAATAAGCTCATGTTGAGATTTTTCGGATAACTTTTCTCGTAATTTCTGATTAGGTGGTACTCTTAAAAGTTTATAACCTTTAAGTACGGCTTCAACATACAAACCTGTTCCACCACAAAGAACAGCTTGTTTTTTTCTTTGCTTAATATCATTAAATACTTTTAAAAAATCTTTTTGATATTCATAAACATTGTATTCATAACCAGCTTCAACAATGTCAATTAAATGACAAGGGATTTGTTTTTCTTTAATCACATAATCATAATAATCTTTACCGGTACCAATATTCATATCACGATAAACCTGTCGAGAATCAGCACTTATAATTTCACCATCAATTTTATAAGCAAGATTTACTGCAAGAGATGTTTTACCTGTTGCTGTAGGACCAACTATGGTTATTAAATCCATTCCCCTTCTTTTATTCTTTTTATTTCTTTTCGCTGAAGTTTTTCTTCTACATTTTCTAAAAGATTCCTGATTCTGTTAAGAACATAATTATTTGAAAACTCAAAAGAAAGATATTTAAGATCATATTCAAAATCCTTTAATTCATCCTTTGATAAAAAATTAAGCATAAAATCTTTCAAAATATCTTCATCCTTGCTCTCAACTTTTTGCTGTTCACTTTTCAAATACTGTAATATTCGCAATCCATCAACTTTTGAATGACAAGCTTTTACAAATAGTTTCTTAGTATTATAATTTTGTCGTAATGGTTGCCAAATATTTTCACTTTTAAATTGCCCATAAAGAAATTCAGTCATTGGTGTTTCTAAATCGTCTTTAAACAAATCATTAAAAAGCTGATAAGTGGTTTCAACATTATCAAATAATTTATAATCATAAATTGGATAACTTTCCCAGTTACCTTTACTTCCTTTTATCAATGCTGGTCCTGTTCCAAAATCAACCCTATCGGAATATCTTGTTTTTGGATGTACTTTTTGAGAATTATGGTTTAAAACAATTCCATATTTCCTTAATTTTTGAAGAAAATAGAAATCTTCTCCTGCTTTTTTGGGAGTAATTCCAGATACCACAACATAAACCCAAACGGGAAGTGCTATTGCAGATCCAAGTGCTGTAAAAGAATAAGGGGAACCAATCCTATGCATATTAATTGCATAATAACGCATATAAATTTCGTATCTCAACATTGCCCTATCAAGCTCATAATTTTTTTCAAGGTTGTGGTAATAGGGTACTGAAATAGCAGTAATTTGGGGAAATTCATTAAAGGAATCAACAATAGATTGAAAATATTCCGAATAAAATATTGTATCAGCATCAAGACTTATTATTAAATCTGTGGATTTGGAATCCTCTTTTATTTTGTCCATAACGAGCTTTCGAGCCCAGCCTACTCCTCCTCTTGTAGGAATCCATCCATTGCCTTTTGTACATTTATCAATGACTGTTACAGAACATTTACTTATGGAATGTAAATATTCAACAGTCTTTACATTATTCTTGCATATTTTTATTTTCTCATCATCTTCCCACCATTCCTCTGGTTGGTTTACACACACATAAACATGAAATTTCTTATAGCTTTGAGAAATAATTGAATTAATTGTATGTGGCAAACTCTCTAATTCATTCATTGCAGGAATTGCAACATAAATTACAGGCTTTTCCGATATTTTTATCTTTTTTTCCTTTCCCAATGTAAAAATACTATTTTTAAAATTATCAAAACAAATTTGAAAGAATCAATCTGAATCAATAAATGTTAAAAAATCAAATTTAAGTTTGAAATAAATAAACTGCAAATTAAGTTATAAAATTTGACTTTTTAGAGTAAGCTCA
>JAYEOP010000347.1 GCA_034723125.1 Bacteroidota bacterium
GGTGCCCATAATCCTGATTCTGTTCTTCCTCTTTTAGGTACTTTATATTTTTTAGCTCTGTGAAGCCTTCTGTTATTTGGCTTTTTTGTTACTTTTCCTTTAAAGACACTTCCTTCAATATTTGAGTTTGTATTTTTTGATTTATAATTATTTCGTCTAAATTCACCTCTGCTACTCCGTCCAAAATTATAATGTCTTGCTTTATTAGTTCTTGAAAAAATACTTATCTTTTTTTCAAATCCATTATAGCGATCAGGCGGACACATTCCTCCCGGACATCCCTTTTGTGCACAAGATGAAAAAAGCACAAGAACAATTAGTAAAGCAAATATTTTTTTAAGGTACAAAATCATTTTATCCATCAATTTTCTCAATTAAAATTAAAATCCTTGATTGTTGGATATCAATTCATCTCAATATATTTTTTCAACTCATTCCATTCAGCATTTTTTAAAGCTTCAATATATGATGGTGTTAAATCAGAATCAATTTTAGCAGTATTTATTTTAATAATATGATATTTGAAATTTTTTATCGCCAAACATTTATCAAGAGGAACTCCTTTAACATTTATTCCAAGTTCTATTAAATCAACAAAGTTTATTGGCTTAAAATCAATACTAAAAGAGTATGGTACAATTTCTAAAAGTTTGTAACTAACTCTGCCTTCCTCTTTTATCCAAATTTCCTTAACCTTACATCCTGTGAGTATAAACGGAGAATCCCTAAAGCTGTTAAAAATACTTTTACCACCATATTCAATAAGTTCTCTTCTATGCAAATCAAAATAATCTTCAATCGCTGATAATATTAACATTCCCGCAGAATCATAATCATTTGTTATCAATTTAAAATAAAGTAATTTTGATGTTTTTACTTCAATTGCATTCATATTTTTCTTCGCTGAGAAAAAAGCTTTATCTCTAATTCTTAATCCCTTGCGATAATCTTTTTCAGGATGCTTACTATTTGCACTTAAAATTGGCTTGTTTTTAAAAAACAAAATATCAAAATTAAATGCTTTGTTCATAAAAACAGCAAAATATGAATTCAAATAATTGCTTTCTATTGAGGTATTAAGATAATTTGACTTCAAATAATCGCTTACAACACTAAATTCTAAATATCCATAATTTATTTCTTTACCATTTTTAGTTTCTGAAGTAAAAGAAAATCCATGAATTTTAAATTCTGATTTTTTACTGTTTGATGACCATGATTCATAAATAAAAAAATTATCAAGATCTTCAAATCTATAATTATATGTTTTTTCAAAATTTTGAAGTGTTAAAAAATTTATTTTACTTTCCTTTCTTGGTGAATCCCAAAGAAATATTTTTTCTTCTTTAAGTTTACTATAAATCAACTTAGTAAATGATTCCACAATGTTATAATCCAGTGAATCGGGTTGTGCTTTTTTATTTACCATCAAAAGTGCTCTTGCATTATTGTAAGAGAGAGCAACTGATGAAGTAAAAATAAATAATAATATAAAAATGCTTAAGCGAATCTTCATTTTGATATAATTCTTTGTACAAAATTAACAAATTAATATGTATTTGTGAAGATATAAATCAAAAAGAAATAAGGAATGTTCGATAAATACATTTCTTTTAAGAAACAAAGATAATGAATAAGATGCAAGGCACAAATTTTTCTGAATAGCCATCCGCGTGTCGCTGAAGCTTTAGCGGAGGCACAAGCTATTGAGAAAATTTTTAACGCAGTCAGTTTGCTTATTATCTTTGTTCCCATGCTCCTTCGCTAAAGCTACAGCCTAAGCGAAAGGGTTTTTATTCCGAAATTTCGGAATCATATACTTCTTCAAAACTTTTTACATTATCCCGATTTGTTTCAATTTTTTTCATTGTCTATAAAAAACTCTGGAAATCTTAATGCCTGTCTGCCGACATAAGCAGGCGAATGTATTTATAGAACCTCCCTATAACTTGATGACGGTTTAGTATTACAAATAGGTTCTCTATTTTCAAGTGTGTAACTAACTATTTTAGAATCTACTGTTATTGCTAAAATTTCGTGATTTTACTTTTGCCATTTACATCTTTCCGTACTTGATAGATTTTTGATCCATTTTCTATTGTTATTAATTCATTTTTCATAATAATACCAGGTTGTTTTATTGATAGTAAGACCTTTGATTTATGTTTGGTAACGGCAGTCTGTCTAATAACCCTAACCACCGATTAAATTTTTGTCAAATACAAGGACATTTCGGCTTTGCTCAAAAATGATTTGCTTATTTTTTTGATTTTATAAATTGCTTCTTCCTGTGATGTTGGAAAAATATATGACTGTCTTATGTCTTTTCCTTGTATAAATTTCATAGTATAAAAATAGAAATTATTCCTTTATATGAAAATTATCTTTAGCTACAATTTGTTGATTTTTTTAGACAGTCTGACGTTATCGGTAAGATTGTTCCTGCAAATAAGAATATTTTGAAAATTAAACTGGTTAATTGCAGTTTTCTTATTAACATGATTTTCC
>JAYEOP010000348.1 GCA_034723125.1 Bacteroidota bacterium
GCCTAACAATCAATCCTTAATACTTCACAATACGTTTTATCCCTTGTACTTTTCCTTTTGTATCTGATATTATTACAATGTAAACTCCTTGTTTAAAGTCAGAAACATTAACTACTTCAGTATTATTTACAGTTAGTATTTCTTGTTTTACAGTATTTCCTAAAATATCTGTAATTCTTATTTTTAATCTTTTTGTAACTGTTGAATTTATAGACAAATAAAATTTATTTCTAACAGGATTTGGATAAATGTCAAATTTGAAGTCATTTTTAGTAATTCTTGGAGGAATGCTAATAATTGTAGTGTCGAAGAAAGTTCCAAAAAACATTAAACCACCTCTTGCACTGCCTACAATAATATCAGGAAAACTGTCGGCATCCATTCTTGCAATTGTTGGTCTTAATTTTAATCCGAGCGATCTTTTTACAATCTTTTTGTTAATTGAATCATAAATAAGAGTATCAATAGAAGTGAATGATGCATTAAGATCAATATCAATGTCTTTATAAAAATAAAGATGTCCTACGGTAATTCCTGCTGATTTTCTCCAAGTATTTGCTCCAACCACCATATCAAGATGACCATTGTTGTCAAGGTCTGCAATTGCCGGTGTAGTAAAATGATTTCCTTGTTCGAAGAAAACGCCACCAAAAGTATCATTAACAAGAGTAAACACAGGCGTATTTTTTGTTCCTGTATTTTTATAATAATTTAATTTCCCAAAATATTGACCAACAACAATATCCATCAAAGAATCTTTATTTAGGTCAATTAAAAATGGTGCTGAATATCCTCCAAGTATTTTTGTAAAAGGAATACTGTCTCTTTTAAAATCTGCAATATTCCCTACAGCTGCTTCATTTTTATAAAAAAGAACATTTCCATTTTTAACACCCATAACAAGGTCTTTGACATTATCACCATTGTAATCTCCAAAATTTATTGTAATTCCTTCCATGCTGTTTGCTGAAAGTCCCAAATAATCATCATCTATAAGTTTGAAAACATTGCTATCGGATTTGCCAATATTTTCGTATAAAAATATTCTATCGTTTTTAAAATATGTTGTGTAATAACTACCAATTGTTGCAATAAAAAGGTCTTTGTCGCCATCAGCATCATAATCAAAAAATGCTGGATAAGTAGCACCGCCAAGGTCAATCATTTCATTCTGTAAAAAATCATCCTGAACAAATTCCATATCGGGATTATTATTCTCTCCTTTATTGGTATAAAGCCAAATTTGATTTAATGTTTCAAAAGAATCTTTAATATCTTTATCGGTTGGAGCAGTAATCATATCTCTTATTCCATCCCTGTTTACATCAATGTAATAAATTGCAGGCATTGCCATAATATCAATTGGTTTATCATAAGATGGGAAGTTCATATTACAATTAATAATTGAATCCATTGCCTGACTGTTATCGTTTTTCCCATTTTCTAAAAATACAATTCCGGGGAATTCAACGTCTCCTACGAGAAGGTCAACATCACCATCATTATCCATATCATTTGCAAAAACAGTTGAACCTGCATGTCTTACAGCTCTTTCTTCATAGAAATTATTTTTAAAAATCTTAACATCAGAATCATAGTTGCTATAATCTTCACTATAATTTTTGTAAGAACCCATCCAGTCCGGTGGTTTGTTATTTAAAAAAACTTCATTTGATTCATCATGTTCCATAAAATAACCCCAGTATTCATCAATACAGCTAAAAACAAAGCTATCCACATTTCCGTAAACTTCCTTTGAAATATTATTGTAAAGACGCATATATGATCCACCGAGTGGATCAAATGTAAGTACATCCATATCTCCATCTCCATCAATATCAATTAGTGCTGGAATATCAACGGTAAACATTGGCAGATTGGTGTACCATTCAAAGTTTCCACCAAAGTGGGTTGTTAATTGTTCTTCTTCTAATTTAAATCGGATATCACTAAGGTCGTCTCCAATATTTTTGTAAGCAGAAATTCCTGCTCCAAGTGTTCCTGAATATGTAAAAAGGTCAAGTAACCCGTCATTGTTGTAATCTTTAAAAATAATAAAACTAGATAATGTATCAGGAAAAAGTGCTTCATATTGTGGTGCATAAGTAAAATCAATTGTATCACCATTCCCAATATTTATATAAGTAAGTATTCTATTATCAATTTTATCTAAAATTACAAAATCAGTTTTGAAATCATTGTTAAGGTCTATTCCTGCGAAAACAGGAAATTGTAGTCCTCCCCCAAAAGCATTATCTAATTTATTGCTATTGGAATCATAAACCGGTATTCCGTTATTTTGATAAAAATGATGTAAATTTTGTGAATTAGCTGAAAAACTAAGTATTGAAAGCAAAATGATTAGTTGTATAAAATTTTTCATATTTGAGTGTTTTTATTTTTTTACAAAGTTAATAATTATTTTAAGATTCTTCTTCTGTTAGTACAAAAAAGACAATAAAGGTAACGTGAATTTTGATGTTTTTTGACAATTAAACGAGGAGT
>JAYEOP010000349.1 GCA_034723125.1 Bacteroidota bacterium
AAATAGACTTAAAGATAGATTTTCATTAGTTAGAGCCTCTGAGAATTCAAGAAGTGCAAAAAGATTTCTTGACAAACTAAAAGAAATTGCAAATGGAAATTAAAACTAATTATGTAGCAAAATTGGGAGAATAATGATTGAAAATATATACGGACAGTTGGTAACACGCAATATAAAAACTGGGCAGAAAGTGCTAAATATGAACATTATAACTATAAATAACCAACATAGTAAAATGAAAAATTGGTGTTCCAAAATGCCCAACTTATCATATTGCCACCAAAGGAATAATTTCTATTTTTATACTATGAAATTTATACAAGGAAAAGACAGAAGACAGTCATATATTTTTCCAACATCACTGGAAGAAGCATTTCTAAAAATGCAACCAAAAAAAAACAAATTATTTTTAAGCAAAACAGAAATGTCCTTATATTTGACAAAAATTTAATCGGTGGTTAGGGTTTCTATACTGGCTGTCGTTGGTAGTAATAAGTTAAATAGATTAATTAACAAATAAAAAAGGAGAAATTATCATGCAAAAAGTAACATTATTAGTAACTGTAGTAGTAATATCAGTTTTAACATGGTCGTGCAATGAAAGTAAAAACAAAAACGAATCCTCGAATAAAGTGGAAGTTATTGTTCAAAAAGATAATTATAAACATGGTGAAAAGGATGCGTTAATTGTGTTAAAAGCATATTCTGACAAGGATATCGAAACCCTTAAGTCGTATGCTGGTAGTACACAAAAAATGGTGATGGATGATGAGTATTTCAAATCCAATAATAATGTAAAGAATTTTAGAAAGAAAATAGGTGAGAGTGAAGGGACATTTCAAGAAATAAAATACTCCAAAGACCGTATAAATTTTGAAGATTATTACTATCTAACTGCTGTTTTCTACGAAAGTCCATCAGGTCAGTATTCAGCAGTACAACTTAAAAGTACTGATAAAGAAAATTGGAAACTTTCTGGATTTGGTACAGCTTATATTAGTAAACAGGAGTTTAGTGAAATGAGCACGGAAATTCCTGAATAATAAGTAGTGCCTCTTAGAAAACTATCTATTTTTATAAAATGAATTATTTTTGACCTGCCTTTGCCGTCAGGCAGGTAAGATTTTTACTTTTTGGAAATGAACTGATGCCTTTGCATCAGTGATTTGAGAAAAATAAAAATATCGCAAAAAGAAACATTTTTAATTTTGTAGAGTTTTCTAAGAGACACTAAGTAATAGAAAAATTTAAAGAAAGGATAGATATGCGTTATTTAACAATGACAAGTGTAGTAATTATGTTCTTGTTTATTATGGGATGTACTAAAGAATCTGAACAAGTTGAAAAATGGGTTAATCTTAGCCGATGGGAGTCAGTAGTCTATGACTATCCTTCTAATGGACAAGGAAAAGCTGTATGGGAACTGAGCCATGATAATCAATGGGCTACACAAAAAGTGAATGGGGATCCAACAATCCTTGTTAGTGATATCGATATCACAGGAACAATTGTAGAAGGTTCGTGGGTGATGAAAGAGAATAGCGATGACGACCTTGTAGGCTTTGTTTTTGGCTATCAAGACCCTGGACATTTTTATCTGCTTGATTGGAAAAAAGCTACACAAGAAGTTTATGGAAATGGTATAGCAAAACAAGGAGTCAGTATTAAAGTTGCGGATGCAGACTATAGTGGAGTAAAAAAAGGAATATTAGAGCCATCACAACCGTTTAACGGTAAAGACCTCTGGAATACAGAAGGTTCTGAGGGGAAAGTTACTTTGCTTTATTATGAAGAAACTGAAGGATGGGAATTCGATAAAGAATACAATTTCTTTTTGGAGTTTATTCCTGGCTCATTTACTTTAGAAGTAAAAGATGGAGAAAGAACTATTTTTAGTAAAATTATAATGGACGATACCTATAAGAATGGTAAATTCGGTTTCTATAATTTCTCTCAGGCTCCGGTTATATATAAAGGATTCAAGACTACTTCAGTCATTTCTACCCAAGAATTTCCATGGTGGATTCTTATTTTGGGAATTGTCTTGATTGTTGTTTATACTTTTGTCAGGAAGAAAAAAAAAGTTATTAAAAATACCTAACATTATTTTTGTAATGTAAAAATAACGTTGAAATAGTATTATTGTACTAAAAAACCGATTAATAGTAATCGTTGTAACATTTAAAATAGAAAATCATCAATAACATAATACTTAAAAAATTAGAAGAAGAAAACATAATTGGAATGATACCAGTAAACCCCATAGGTTTAAATATAAACTGTTGGAAAGAAAAGGAGAAGTTGGAGCAGGACGGTGTATAAATTAATTGGCTCATAATGGAATTTAAAAGGGAGCAGGAAAAACAAAAAGCAACATAAAATGAATTACACATTATTTGGCAATAACTTTCTTGTAATTATTTAGCAATTTTTTTACAATCGTTAAATTATCATATTTGTTTTTTACAAGCTCCACAGCATTGTTACTTATTTTTTTTGCGAA
>JAYEOP010000350.1 GCA_034723125.1 Bacteroidota bacterium
AACCGTTGAACTTGGAATTAAAACTACAACTCATGTAAAAATTGTAGTGTATAATTCTTTGGGGAAAGAAATATCAAATATTTGTGATAAAGACCTTTTTACAGGAGCATACAAATTTGATTGGGACGCAACACAAAGCGGAATTTATTTTATAAAAACAATTGTTGGAGAAAAACCTGTGGTTAAGAGGGTTGTTGTTTTGGAGTAATAAAAAATTGTATTCATTTTTTGT
Organism: Bacteroidota bacterium; assembly: GCA_034723125.1. Lineage (NCBI taxonomy): Bacteria > Pseudomonadati > Bacteroidota > Bacteroidota bacterium. The sequence goes on from JAYEOP010000350.1 coordinate 233, forward strand.
TTTAAATATATTTGAAATTAATTAAATTAAAATATTTTATTAGTAATTTTTATGACAGTATTTAAACTTGGTGAATTATTTTGTGGTCCTGGAGGCATTGGACTGGGAGCTAAATTATCTGGCTTCAAACATAATGGCAATAATTATGGTGTCGTCCATAAATGGGCAACAGATTATGATGAAGATACTTGTAATACATACAATACAAATATCTGTAACGGCAATGGTCATTTAATTACTCAAGATATCAGAGATTTAGATATTAATACTTTAAGTGAAATAGATGCATTAGCATTTGGATTCCCTTGTAATGATTTTAGTATTGTAGGAGAACAAAAAGGAATTAACGGAACTTTTGGTCCACTTTATTTATATGGCGTTAGAGCATTAAGAAAATTTCAACCGTCTTGGTTTCTTGCTGAAAATGTTGGAGGCTTGAAAAATTCAAATGAAGGAAAAGCTTTTGAGAAAATTTTAGACGAATTACAACTATCCGGATATAAGATATATCCACATTTATACAAATTTGAAGAATATGGAATTCCCCAAGCAAGGCACCGGATAATAATAATTGGTATCAGAGAAGATATCCCCCTTGAATTTAAAATTCCCATTATCAAGAACTGTAAATTAAAAACAGCAAAAGAGGCAATTGAGAATCCACCAATATTTAAAGATGCATTTAATCATGTATTTACTAAACAGTCAAAGACTGTAATGGAAAGATTAAGTTATATAAAACCTGGCGAAAATGCATTTAATGCTAATTTACCAAGTCATTTAAAACTTAACGTTAAAGGAGCAAAAATTAGCCAAATTTACAAAAGACTTGATCCCAATAAGCCATCTTATACTGTAACCGGTAGTGGTGGAGGTGGCACACATGTTTATCATTGGGAAGAAAATAGAGCTTTAACGAATAGAGAAAGGGCACGATTACAAACATTTCCGGATGATTTTAAATTTATTGGAACAAAAGAAAGCGTTAGAAAACAAATCGGTATGGCAGTACCTGTTGAAGGTGCAAGAATTGTTATTGAATCTGTTTTAAAAACATTTGCAGGTATTAAATATGATTCTATTAGTCCCAATATTCGTGTAAAAAATACTCACAACCTCTTTGGTGTTTTAATGGAAGCTGAAACAAAGTACTTTAAAAGTCACAAAAACTAAAAAAGTAGAATTATGTTTGTCAATAAACTATTCAATAAAGTTCTTATAGAACCTGCACAAAAGGGAGCTACAGAATTATTTGCTGTTAGTGGTTATGCTTCTGCCACTTTTGCAAATCGGCACTTATCAGAAATAAATAATTCAATTGTCAATTTAATAATAGGAATGCCTGGTCGGAAAAGCGACCATGTTGCATTTGAACAATTATGCAAAATTTATCCTAACAGATTTCGGGCATATTATTTAGAAGGAAAACCGCCAGTCCATTCAAAAATATATGGATGGTATAAAGGAAGTAAAGCATTTATTGGTTTTGCAGGGTCTGCAAATTACAGTCAGCCTGGTTTTTTTTACGAAAGTCAAATCAATCAAATTAGTAATGAAAATCCCAAAGAAATAAAAACATTTTTCGAATCATTATTAAGTCGATCTGTGAGAATTCAAGATACAGTTCATGAAGGAATACCTGAAATTGTAGATATTTCTACAGTAAGGAAATCTAGCATATTGGCTGGTGATGTGTTTTGGGAAATCCCAAATAAGCGTGTCAGAATCAGTTTTTTAACAAAAAAAGGAAGGTTACCACAAAGATCGGGTTTAAATTGGGGACAAAGACCCGAAGAAGGTAGGGAGCCAAATCAGGCTTATCTTCCAATTAGAGCTGATGCAAGAAAAATAAATTTCTTACCTCCAAAAGCATTTACTTTCACTCTTTTAACAGATGATGGGAAATCAATTGATTGTGCTATTGCTCAAGAAGGTAGAAAAGCAATACACTCAAATAGGAATAATAGTGAAATTGGTATTTATATAAGAAATCGGATTGGAGTTCCAAGTGGTCATCCCATAACTGTTGAAGATTTGATTAAATATGGTCGAACTGATTTTACAATTCAAAAAATTACTGATGAAACATTTTTATTAGATTTATCAGTAAAATAAAATACATTCAATAACAAAGAAGTCTAATAAATTACTTGTTAAATTCTTCTTTAATGCTGTCTCCAAGTTTGTGGTCAATAAGAACTCTACCACAGTTTTCACAAACAATAATTTTTTTATAGAGTTTTATATCAAGTTGCCTTTGGGGAGGT
>JAYEOP010000351.1 GCA_034723125.1 Bacteroidota bacterium
ACAACAAATTCCTCTGCGTCTTTGCGTCTCTGCGGTAAAGTGAATATGACAACAAATGAAAAAATATCCGTGCCAATCCGCTAAAACCGCGAAAATCCGCGTGCTAAATACAAAAAAACTCCCAAAGTCAAAAAAACTTTAGGAGTTTATCAAGTATCAAATATCAAGCATCAAGTATTATTTAATGACTGACATTTTCCTCGTTTGATTGTTATTACCTGCAATTAGACGATAAATATAGATACCCGAAGAAACATTACTTGCATCCCAATTGATACTATAATATCCGGCATTTTTATTTTCATTAACTAATGTTTCAACTAATTGTCCTCTCATATTGTAAATCTGTAGTTTTACAGGTCCGGCTTCACTTATGCTATATTCAATAGTTGTCACAGGGTTGAATGGATTTGGATAATTTTTTGCTAATTGAAACTGAATTGTGCTAAAAGTATTTTGTGGAATTGCAATTGTCACCTCTTCAAGAATTACTTTTTCGCCACTTAATTCAATATTACTTAATCTGTAAGTGTATGTTTTTCCTGCTTCTACTTTTTCGTCAGAATATTTGTAATTAGTATTTCCTGCAGAAAGTTCGCTAACTCCGGCAATTTCTGTCCAATCTCCATTATCTTTTCTATCTAAAATATATCCGACAATATCAATTTCTGAAGCTACTTTCCAATTTAATTCTACTTTTCCTTTTACTAATTCTGCACTGAATGATTGTAATTCAACTGGTAGAGTATAATCATTGGTTCTGCTATCTGCTCCCATATACGGATAAGTATCATCTCTATTATCACCATCTATGTCAGTGTCATAACTTGCTCCAAGTGGTGTTCCGATTAATTCAGTGTCGCCAAGTGAACTACCTGCCAAATGTAAATCTGTTGATGAAACAAAATTAACATCTACATTATTTGAATTTGCATCTTGACTTGATGAATCTTGCCATTCAGTAAGTGTTTCACAATTTTCATTCCAATAACCAGTCATGCCTTTTGGTGATGCGACATATAAGTCATTATAATCGGAAGTTAATGTTGTGCTACCGGCACGATACATACAATAAGTTGTATCATCAGCTTCATTATTTACAATAATATTGTTTTTAAATGTTTTAGGACTATGATAAAAACTTATACCTCTATAATCTAATGTTCCAGTTCCTGAATTGAAATTCAAATCTACCATATTTATAGTATTATAATATGCTGTTACATAATTATATGAATGTGCATGAATTGCATATAATTGACAACTTGGATTAGAAGCAGTTGTTGTTGGGTCAAAACCGGCAATTGTATTGTTATAAATATAATAATTGACATTACTGTATCCACATTCTATTGCACAAATTCCATAACTACCTGAACTACTATTATTAGTAGCTAATTGTGTGAAATTATTATTATAGATTTTTATATCAGATGTTGTTGGCATATAGTAATATCCAAAAATAGCATGACTTAGAACATCACCACCTGTTTGATTTATTTTTATTTCGTTATTATAAATATTAATATCTTCAACTTGATATAAGAAAATTCCTCTATGGCGAGCTGTAATTTTGCAATTTTTTATATCAATGTTATTGGAATATGCAGTATGATCTCCATGATAATAAAAATAAATGCCTGCACAATCCCAAGATGAATTTGCTGTAATATCACAATTATCTATCGTAATATTATTAGGTATATTAGGTGCATCTGTTCTAATATACACTGCTTTTCTAACAGTTGATGCAGTAGTTATGACAGTGTTTTTAATTTCACAATCAGAAACACCTCCAACAAAAACAATTGGGGAAGTACCATTATGTGCCGAACCACCATTTGTCAATGTAAGATTTTTTGAATCAGAACCATCGTTTGAGCCATCAATAATAATATTTTTTGTAGTTGTAATATTTGCCCAATTATCTGGATCAGTTATTCCGAGAAGCCATCCACCGGAAGGTGCACTATTGTCGGTTGTTTGTGAAAAATAAATTGTAGGTGTCGTACCGGCATCAGGTTTAAATGTGATAGTGTAAGAACCAGGATCTACACCCAGTCCGACATTTTCATCTTCTGTCAAATCTTCTGTAATGTAAAAGGTGCAATTACCTATCACATTATTTTTTGAACTTGATAGTGAATCACAAGCAGATTTTAAACTTGTAAAGTCACCCGCACTGCCAATGTCATAGCTTCCGCTATAATCTACTGCAAAGGCAAGTTGACTGATCATTGTTAGAGATACAATCAAAATCATCAACATTTTCTTCATGTCTTTTCCTCCTTAAATTATTTACTTCAAACTTCCATTACTCCATTGTGCTTAATATAAAAAAAATATATTAAATGTCAAATCTTTTTTTAAAAAAAACTAATCATCGCTGTTTCCTAAAGATCTTTTGTTACATATCCTGTATAAAAAAAACTTGCTATTGGTAGATTCATCATTATTGTTTTGAGTATAAGCACGAATTGC
>JAYEOP010000352.1 GCA_034723125.1 Bacteroidota bacterium
ATTTTAGGTTTAAAATTTGCTTGTTAAAACCCCCTATGTTTGAATTAAAACACATTATTGGACTTTTGTTTTTTTTATTAAGTTTCAACTCACAATCACAAGAGGATAGTGCAGATTATGATTTGCTCAAAGCTGCTTATGATGGTAAAACTCATGAAGTTGTAATGCTTATAAAAGATAGTACTGATGTTAATTTTAAAGATGCTTACGGATGCACCGCTTTAATTTATGCATCACAGCAAGGGCATATTGACATTGTAAAAATTTTGCATTTTAACGGAGCAAAAATAAATGATAAAGTTAGATATGGCGGTAATACGGCACTAATGATTGCAAGCAAGCATAACCGTCATCAAGTCGTTAATTTTTTAATTAAAAAAGGAGCGAAAATTAATGAAAAAAATTCAAGAGGACTTACTCCCTTACATTATTCAACTGCCTATGGATATGATACAACTACGGATATGTTGCTTTATTATGGAGCGGATATTTCGATAAAAGATAATGACAGCAATACCGCTTTTATAATTTCATCTTTTACAGCTAAAGTAAATACTGCTAAATTGCTTTTAGACTACGGTGCAAAAATTAATGAACAAGATAAAAATGGCTTAACAGCTTTGATGATAGCATCACAAAATAGGGATTTTAATTTTACTAAGTTTTTGCTTGAAAATAAAGCAAATAAAAAAATTAAAAATAAATATAATCATACTGCACTTTTCTATTCGGTTTATAATAATGATACGGCAATTACAAATCTTTTGTTAAATGATTCAACAGAAAAAAACCTGACTAAACTAATTGATCTTGCTTACAAAAATGAAAATTATATAATGGCAAAGCTATTGAAAGAAGAAAGTACTAAAGTAAGCTTAATGCCTGTTTTTAATAAACTTATACTTAGCTATGGCAGTAATTTTTCTAAAGATGATTTGTTATTTAACACAGCAATAGGATTGCATGATTCTAAATATTTATTAAATTTTAATTTGGGTTTTGATACAAGATATAAAGCGAGAAAAATATTGGTAAAAGAATCAGAAAACAATTTTTTTCAATTCCATGAACGTAGATTTATTTTTTATACAAATTTGGAAAAGGAAATTAATCTTTATAGAGATGCTGTTTCTGTTAAAGGTTGTTATTTGGGATTTAAAGAGGGATATACTTTTGGAAATTATCGTGGAGCAGAAGAAAAAGCAGTGTCTAAATTTTTACATATTCCTCAAATTGGATTATTTTGGAAAAATCAAAATTTTGCCTTACGTACTGCTTATGAATACTACGATTTAGGTATTTACAATCATTCCCCACATCATCTTAGCTTGCAGTTAAATTACTTTTTGAGAATAGGAAAAGAAAAAATTATTAAAAAAGAAATTAATTTGTTGTAATGAAAAATTTAATTCCATACATACTTTTGTTTCTCCTAATATTTATTACAAATTGTGATGATGACTTACCCAGTGTAGATGATTGCTACGATTACGATTACAGCGATTGTAACACTTCGAAACCAACTGAAGGAGATTTAATAATTAAGCTAACAATTAATGACGAAAACCCCAAAGTGCCGATAACAATTTTTAAAGGTAATTATGACAACAAAGATACTCTTAAAAAAATATTGCATGATGACGAATTGTTAAGAGTAAGCTTAAAAGTTGAAGAATATTATTCTGTTACAGCAAAATATAAATCGGGAAACAAAACAATTACCGCAGTAGATGGAGGCAATATAAAAATCATTAAACGATATGTTTGCGATTCAGTTTGCTATGGTGTAAAAGAGGGGAAAGTGGATTTACGATTGAAGGATTGATGGGGGCGGGTTGCGAGCTGTGAGAAGTTGGCAGACTTCAATTTTTGCTTTAAGAAAATAATTTGCTTGTTTTTTAGGGTGTTTTTTTAATAAAATACTTGCTTTGTAAAAAAATGAATTATAATTTTATTTTCTTTTCTCCCTTTAGGGCAGGGGCAAAAAAAGAAAATAAGGACAAGTGCATATATTAATGAATCTACTCTAAAAAATCTTAAAATGATTTCCAACTCCTTTCTACTCCAAGTTTAAAAGGTGGAAGTAGTTGAAAATCAGGATTCCTTCTATGGATTGGGGCAATTCCTGATTTTCAAAACCTGTACTCATTACATTTTAGTGTGGATTCATTAATCAAATTTATTCAGTTACCTTTACAGCACACATTTCATTTTCATCATTAATAAAATAGATAATTTCATCATTCACAGTAAGAAGAGGTGATTTTATTTTAAATTCAAATTCAAATTCATCTATTTTTTTACCTTTCTCAATTTCTATTAAATAGATTGAATTATTCATGTCGGATAAATAAATCAGGTTATTTTCAATAGCAATTTCACTAAGTTCATAATCAGTTTTGATTTTTCTATCCCAAACAGGCTCTCCGTTTTTTAGGGAAAATGCATAAACAGTATTTGCAAATGAACAATATATTTTGTCCTCTTTAATAACAACATTTTTTGAAAATTTTGATTCTTCATTTTCAAATTCATATTTCCATTTCAATTTTCCATCTGTAGCATTCAAAACAAAAATTTTGTTACCATTAATAAATGTTACCACTTCATCATTAACGCTTACTTTTGAAGCACCAAAAATATTTAAATCATACTGCCACAATTTTTTCCCATCCTTTAAGCTAAGAGAGTGAATTTTCATGTCATCATTAAAAAACAATGCGTTTGAGTTGTTACAAATATTCGGATGCCCTGTATATAGATATTCGGATTTTATCATGTCTAATCCTGCTTCTTGGTCTAATGCATACACAAAATGCTTAGTATTAAAATACACTAACTTATTTATTACGAAAGGATTACAGCTTATTGGCTCTTCTGCATCAAATTTCCATTTTAGCTTTCCTCTTTTGCTGTATAAAGCATAGAGATAACCGTCTTTTCCTCCAAAATAAATAATATTTTCTTCAATTACCGGAGTTTTATAAATCGGTTTATCAATTTTGAAACTCCATAAAACTCTACCTCTTCTTTTGTCAATTGCGTTTAATACTCCATTATCGTTTCCAATAAAGACAATTTCTTCACTAATTGCAGGTTGAGGAAAAAACATTGTTTTGTCAATATTATATTTCCATAATATTTTGTAATTATCTTTTTTAAGAAGACGATTATTTGGCAAATATGGTTTTAGAGAACTGAAAAGAAAAAATGATAAAATGATGGCAAGCTTAGTAAAATATTTGTTTCTCATAATTAGTGTGTTTTTTTTAAATTTTAAATTAAATAATTCTAAAATACAATTTTGTTAACAGATATTCTTGGTATTCCCAAATAAAAATTCGTTTAGTTAGTAAATTAAAAATTTGATTTCTTTATTGTTAACTCCAAAAGTACGAAGAAAATTAATTTTGTCAAAATTTATTCTTTCTTTTAGAGAAATTATTTCTTTTTAGGAATATTTTTATAAGTATTTAAATATCTGATAGATAGATATTATACGCTGGGAAACAGCCTGTTACGATTTTTAAAGTCTAATTGTTATTAAGAAAAAAATGTTTAAAAATAAATTTTAAATTTGTCATAAATTTATATGTACTAAAATAAGAGTGCCACTATTTTTTGCTGTTTTAGGTTTTGAACTAAAGAAATTTGTGTTTTTGATTTGTTAACAAAAAAAGATGTTTTAATTTTAAATAGAAAGTGTTTCTAAAAAAATATTAACATTTAAAGAACAATAAAAATCTAAGTGTGGAAAAAAAATAAAGGAAATATTTATTGTTTTAATTTGTAATGATGTTTTACTTTTACACAAAAATTATTTGCTGAGTTAAAGAAAAAAAACTAGGATTTAGTTAAGAATGGAAAATAAAATAGAAGCTGTTAAAGATCAAATTTCGAAAGTAAGAAGAAACGCACCAAAATTGTATCCGCAAATTTCAGAATTAGGAAAAATTCCTCCACAAGCAATCAATGTTGAAGAAGCAGTGTTAGGTGCTTTGATGTTAGAGCGTGATGCACTAATGGAAGTGTTGGATATTTTAACACCAAAAATATTTTACAAAGAGGAGCATAAAATTATTTATGAAGCAATTGTTAACCTTTCCGTAAAATCCAATCCAATTGATATCCTTACAGTTACTGCTGAGTTAAGAAAAGAGGCAAAACTTGAAGAAGTAGGAGGGGCATATTACATTAGTGATCTTACTAATCGTGTTGGTTCTTCTGCCAATATTGAATACCATGCACGAATATTAGTTGAGAAGTTTATTTTGCGTGAATTAATTAGGATTTCCAGCAAAATTCAAGAAGATGCATTTAATGAAACCACAGATGTTTTTGACCTTTTAGATTCTGCAGAACAGAATTTGTTTAACATTGCTCAGGGTAACCTAAAAGGTGATTACGAAACAATGAGTGATTTAATTGTAAAATCAATACAGTCGATTGAAGAAATTAAAAATACTCGGGATGAAAGAGGTGGAGTAACCGGTGTTCCATCCGGCTATAATGATCTTGACAGGATAACTTCCGGCTGGCAAAAGTCTGACCTTATTATTATTGCTTCTCGTCCGGGAATGGGAAAAACTTCATTAGCATTGTCAATGGCACGAAATGCTGCTGTAGATTTTGATATGCCAATAGCAGTATTTTCACTCGAAATGTCCTCACTTCAGCTTGTTCAAAGATTGATTTCTGCTGAAGCTGAATTAGATGCGATGAAATTAAGAAATGGTGACCTTGAAGAACATGAATGGCAACAGCTAAATACAAAAATAAATAGATTAAGCGATTCTAAAATATTTATTGATGATACTCCGGGAATAAATGTTTTTGAATTAAGAGCAAAATGCAGAAGATTGCATTCTCAAGAAGGAATTAAAATGGTTCTTATTGACTATCTTCAACTAATGAATGCTCAAACCGACAATAGAAGAAACTTCAACAGAGAAAATGAAATTAGTACAATATCAAGAGCATTAAAAGGATTAGCAAAAGAATTAGACATTCCGGTAATTGCCCTTTCTCAATTAAGTCGTGAGGTTGAAAAACGAACATCATCAAAAAGACCTATACTATCCGACCTTAGAGAATCCGGATCAATTGAACAAGATGCTGACCAAGTAATGTTTATTTATCGTCCTGAATATTATGGCTTAACAGAGAATGAAGATGGTGATCCAACCACAGGACTTGCTGAATTAATTATTGCGAAAAACAGGCATGGTTCGGTATCAACTGTAAAATTGAAATTTATTAGTACTTTTGCTAGATTTTCAAATCTTGATGATTATACTATTACTCCAACTCATGATGGTATGGTAATTAAAAACTCTAAAATTAATGATGATTCAGATTCTGATGAAAACATTGAAAATACTAATGATGATGGAATTGCACCTTTTTAATTTCCAGAAACTTCCTTAAGGGGGGGGGCTATAAATACATTTCTTTTAAGAAACAAAGATAATGAATAAGATGCAAGGCACAAATTTTTCTGAATAGCATTCCGCGTGTCGCTGAAGCTTTAGCGGAGGCACAAGCTATTGAGAAAAATTTTAACTCAGTCAGATTGTTTATTATTTTTGTTTCCAAAGGGTTTTTATTCCGAAATTTCGGAATCATATACTTCTTCAAAATTTTTACCATTATCCCGATATATATGAACTAAAGGACACATACTTCGACTGGTTATAATTTGAGATTTTGCACTATGTTTAATGTATTGATTATTATTCGTTTACACGGTATAGCAAAATACAGTTTATGACCGCTCTGCATATATCTTATTAGAATATTGCATATAAATTAATTTTAATCTGTGAATCTGTGGCTTTAATATTTTTTAACTACACAAATCAACATAGAATATTTTTATTGAGCCTTTGAAATTTCTATAAGTTCTTTTAATTTCAAAGTTATTTTTTCAGATAATGGATAAAGCGGTTGTCTTACATGCTTTTCACAATATTCTTTAAGGCTTAAAAGTGATTTTATACCTGACGGATTTCCTTCAGCAAAAATTAGCTTTATGAATTCAATTAAATTGTAGTGATTTTTTTTTGCAACTGTATTATCATTATTGTTAAAAGCATTTATCATTGACGAAAATTCTTTTGGGAAAGCATTCCCAATTACTGATATAACACCTTCAACACCAATGGAAAACAACGGTAGTGTTATAGCATCATCTCCTGATATAACTGTAAAATCATCACTTTTTTTGTCAATAATTTCCATTATTTGAGAAAAATCTCCTGATGCTTCTTTTATAGCAACAATATTTTCAAAATCCTTTGCTAATTTTAATGTAGTTTGAGCCGTAATATTTGAGCCGGTTCTGCCGGGGACATTATAAAGTATAACAGGAACAGGGCATTTTTTGGCAATTGATTTATAATGTTCATAAATACCATTTTGATTTGGCTTATTATAGTAAGGTGAAACAGATAAAATTCCGTCAATTCCTGTAAAATTAAATTTTTCTATTTCTGTAACTATCTGCCGGGTATTATTTCCTCCAATGCCAACTACAATAGGAAGTTTGCCTTTATTAATTTCTTTTGCAATTTGAATGACTTCTAATTTTTCTTCTTTCGATAAAGTAACAGATTCGGCAGTAGTACCAAGCATTACAAGGAAATCAGCACCATTTGATACTAAATTTTCAATAATTTTTTTAAGTGCATTTCTATCAAGTTCAAGCTTTTTGTTGAATGGGGTTATAACGGCTACTCCTAATCCTTTAAATTTCATTTGCTTTATTTTTCAGTTAACATTCCTAAGTAATTTTCAATTGAACTAATTAGTTCATTAAGATTTGCAATATCTTTTGGGTCAATCATAAAATCATAGATATGAGAAAATTCATCATTATATAAGCCTATTTTTAATTTTGCAATACTCATAAAACTCAAATAATGCAGATAAATATTATTATTAAGTGATAAATTAATAATGATATCAAAATTGTTTTCTAAAAAATTTGCTGATTTTTCTTTTGGTAACAATCCGAAAAAGTTTAAATCTTTTCCTTCAAATTTAAAATTATTTTTAGAACTAATTTTTTCATGCATCCTATCTTGCTGAGTAATAAATTCTACAGAAAAAATCTCTTTATTTTCAATTGATAATTTTTCGATAAATGATTTAATAAAGGTATCCTGACTACTATTTTCAGAAATATAGAGCAATCCAATTTTATCTAAATTCTTATTACGAATTAGCTTTTTAGCTTTTTCTATTTCTTTTTTTTTGAATCTAAAAATGAGTTTAATAATATTTCTGGAAATCCTACCCATTTGCTTCGCTTTTCAATTCCTTTTTTAAATCTATCAAAAAAGATTTTGCATTTTCCAAAGTATCTTTTAGAAATATATTTTTTTTAATATCTTTTTTTTGTGAGTTCATCATTTTTTCGGCTCCTGTAAGAGTGTATCCTTTTTTCTTTGTAAGGTAATGAATCTGTTTAAGTGTTTCAATATCAGACGAAGTAAACATCCTTTTTCCGTTGGGGTTTTTTTTTGGCTTCACATGTGAAGAAAATTCTTTTTCCCAATATCTTATTAAAGAGGTGCTTTCATTAAGAATTTTAGCTACTTCACCTATTGAATAATATAGTTTTTCGGGATGTTGATTTTTCATAGCTTAGTCAAGAGATTGATTTGCTTGTTCAGCTAAAATAATTACTTTTTCATAGTCTTCTGGAGAAAGATCATTATGAAAATAATTTATAGGATTTACATGTTGTCCTTTTCTAATAACTTCATAATGAAGATGAGGTGCGGTGGATAAACCTGTGTTACCAACTGTTCCAATAGCTTCACCTCTTTTTATTTTTTGTCCTTTTTTGACATAAAATTTTGATAAATGAGCATATAAAGTTTTGTATCCAAAACCATGGTCAATAATGATTTTATTACCATATCCTCTGCGAGAATAATGAACTTCTACAATAGTTCCATTTCCTGTAGCATAAATATCCGTTCCTCGTGGTGCAGTAAAATCCTGTCCATCATGAAATTTAGGAACTTTGTATATAGGATGTATTCTCCAACCAAAGCCTGATGAAATTCTTGTAAGGTTTTTATTTGAAATTGGTTGAATAGCAGGAATTGATGCTAACATTTCCTCTTTGTTTGTTGCTAATTTAGAAATATCATCAAATGATTTGCTGAGAATATATAATTTTTTTGATAGTTTGTCGATTTTTTTTGTTGTTTTAATTATTAATCTGGAATTATTATAACCTTCCAAATTTTTATATTTTTCAACACCGCCATAACCTGCATTTCTAATACCTGAAGGTATTGGCTCAGCTTCAAAAATTATTCTGTAAATATTTTCATCCCTGTATTCAAGGTTGTCAACAACTTTTTCAAGGTTTTGAAATTTTGCATTTAATAATTGGAAATGTAATTCATAATTACTAATTTCTCGTTTAAGTTGTTTCTCTTTTGGAGTATCAAAAAAGTTTGAAACAATTATATATAAAAGAAATGAAGAAATAATTAATATTGAAAATATACCAAGAGAACGTATTAACCATTCAAATCTGGTACGTGTAAATTTCTCATATTTTAGATTTTCTTTGTTAAGTTTATACTTTATCTTAATCATTATTGTTGTATAAATTATTAAAATAGAATGCAAAGGTAATATTTTGTTTTGATTTCACAATATTAATTTCTTATCAGAATGTTAATAACTAAGTTGGATATCCAAAATCCTTTGTAAAGTAAAGCCTTTAAAGCTTTTCAGTACAAGTTATATTTATAGAACCCCCCTTTATTCTAAATTAGCATTTTCTGCATGCTTGTCTAAATATCTTTTGTAATAAGTTAAAATTAAATATGAGAAAGGTAACGCAATTATCATCCCCAATAATCCTAACAATGACCCCCAAATGGATAAGAACAGAAGAATAAAAGCAGGATTAAAGCCTGTAACTTTTCCCATAATTTTGGGAATCAATATTGTATCTTGAATAGTTTGAGTAATTGCTACTACTAATAATGCAAGACCAAAAATACTCCAAAAACTTGTAGCTGTTTCTAATGCGTACATTCCTGCAACAAAGGTGATTGGAATAATTCCTAAAATTTGAAGATAAGGTACCATATTTAATAATCCCATAAATAATCCAACAAGAATTCCCATAGGTAATCCGATAATCCAAAAACCTGTAGCGAAAAGAATTCCCACTGTACTTGCAATTAGTGATTGCCCTCTGAAATAACGATTCATTATAAATTTGAATTCGTTGATAAAATCAATAACATCTTTTCTATACTTATGAGGAATCATTTCTTGCCATTTCTTAATTTTATTATAATCTTTTAGAATAAAAAATATATATAATAAAATTATAAAAAATCCTAAAAGTCCAAATACAAATGAAGCTGTTCCTGTTACAAACCTCCACAATTCAGGTATTATTTTTTGTGATACTGATGCTGCTAATGTTTGAATATCATTGCTTTTAAACATCTCTTGTATATCCTCTCGTTGCATGTAGCTTTGTATTTGATTCCAAATAGATTCCGGCAATCTTTGTTCTGCTTTTATAGCAATTGAAGAATTAGAAATTAGTGAAGAAAGTAATTTAATCATGTGATTAACTTCCTGAATAATAAGTGGTACAATCAACCAACCTATTAATCCGAGTATCGCAAAAAACAATAAAAGGGTTATAAAAACTGCAACTCCTCTTATTTTTATTTTTCGTTCAAAAAAATCTACTATGGGATTTAAAAGATATGCGATAAGTAATGCAACTGCAAAAGGAATAAGAACGCTTTTTAAAACTCCTATTATTAAAAAAACTGCAACTATTACAATTACTGCAATACTAATACGAACTACTCTATCAAAAGTGAAAGGTTTGCTTGAATCTAACATTTTTAAACTATTTAATTAGACAAACAAATATAAGAAATGAATATTACAAATAGCCAAACATTAAATATCCTGCTGAAAAAAATGAAACTCCAACACAAAATCCTGCCCATGTTCTTCTTTTTTTCATTTTCGAAGCTTGATCAAAATAACCCTGAAAATATTCAGGTTTTTGTGCTAATGGCTTTCTGAATTCAGGTATAGTAAGGTTATTATGGTCTTTTGGTGGATAAGCGGTAAGAACAACTGCTGTTATTAGTCCTGCAGGTGGTAAAACTAAACTTGTAAAAAAAGAACCAGTAAAAGAACCATAATAATTATAATATGATTTTGCATCTGCCTTGCCAAGAATATATAGTTTGGAGCTAATGTCAATATTATTTGATTTTATAATAGGACTATCATTTTTAAAATTTACGAAAATAATTTCTGAGTTGCTTTTTAAGTCATTTCCTGAAATATCCTGAGCTTTCATATTTGTAATAAACGTTATAAATATGAAAGTAATAATTAATTTATTCATAATACCTTAATTATAAAATTTACTAATTTATTAAATAATAAACATACAAGCAATAAATAGCTTGGATGCAAATATATTTTTTTTTATTAAATAAATGCTCAATTTTTTATCAAAAGAATATATTTAGTGTCTCTAAGAAAACTCTGCAAAATTAGATTCCTATCTTTTTGCGATATTTTTATCTTTCTCAACTCACTGATGCTAAGGCATCGCCTCGTCTCAAAAAATAAAAATCTCACCTGCCTGA
>JAYEOP010000353.1 GCA_034723125.1 Bacteroidota bacterium
CCGGAGATGACAGACTAAAGGCTGAAGGAACTGGAGTATGGGCTACTGCTTATGCAAGCTTATCCCTCGAAGTAGGTAAACGATACAGGCTGACTGCAAGTATTGACTTAGGCTCAAATTTAGCAAGGGTAAAATATATGGTTAAAAATCCATCTGATGGCACATTTATGTTTATTAACAACACCAAAGTAGATGCTGATATTGATGTTGAATTTATTGCTACAACAACTACTGCAGACATAATATTCCAACGTGCTGATGCTACAAGTACCAATTTGCTCTTCTATCTTGACAATGTAAAAGTTGAAGAAATTGGTGAGAGTTATAGGTACGGGTTTGGTTCTCACGAAAAGGATGATGAGATAGCAGGAAGCGGAAACCACCTATCTTTTGGGGATTATGGATACAGTCCAAGAATAGGAAGAAGGTGGAATATTGACCCTGTAGGCAAGCCTTGGATGAGTTCTTATCATGCTTTTAGTAATAGTCCAATATGGAAAATTGACCCTAATGGTGCAGAAGATGGTGTTTTTCCTACTGGTGAAAAGCTTGAAAAACAAGGAAATAAAACAGTGACTGATAAGAAATTTTTTGCAAAAACTTTAAAAAATGCTGCTGGAAAAGAATATACTCAAACATATTGTAATTTTGGATTAAGGAATATTTTGAATGCATCTGGAGACCATTCATTAGATGGATTAAATGCTAATCAGATTGGATATAAATTGAGAAATGAAGAAGGCTTTGCAAAAGAAGTTACTCCTGAAGAAGCTTTGAAATATGCCAATCAAGGGGTAACAGTAATCGCTAGTTATATGAAAGAGGGATATACACCTGAAAATAATTCTAAATTTAGTAGTGGGCATGTTGCTATTGTTGCTCCTGGAGAAAAATTAAGTAGAGCAGGTAGTTGGGGAGCTAAAAATGAGGATTATAAAAAGGGTGTACCAAAAGTATATAATGTTGGACCATCAGCATATCATGGTCTTGTAAATTTAGGCTCTGCAATTGGTCATAAAAAGAAAGAACTAAGTGGATTATATGTGATGTCAGCAGATCTTGTAAAATTAAAGGCAAAGGAGAATAAAAGTATAACCAAACCTAAATCACCTTCTGTTTCAGGTATAGATAAATTTTCGAAAAATCAATATTGATATGTCTATTAAACATAGTAAATTAAGGGAGGTTTTTGTTTTTAATATACTATTCCTAGTTCTATTCTTATTATCTTGTATTAATAAGACAACAAATAGTTACAATAAAAATGATAACCCAAATGATTCTTTACTAACGAATGTAATTACGTTTGATACTATTTTATCTAACCAGAGTAATTTAAGGTTAAATTTAGAATTTGATGGTTTAGATTCAGAAGCTCCATTTTATCGAATGGCTCGCCTGTATATTAATGATTCATTATGTTTTAATGATTCTGAATCGTTCGAATATATTGAAATAATTGATACGATTAAGTTTATTATTTATAACAATGTAAATTATTTATTTGTACCTTATAGAGATAGACCTGATCCTAATTCTTGGCATATATTTGTAATTGAAAATGACATTCTAAAAGAAGAGAAAATTATTCAAGCAGATATTGGTATGAATTTCAAAGATTATGATAATGATGGTTTAATTGAATTTGGAGGATTACCTCAGTTTCATGAAGCTTACTGTTTCGATTGTGATTCAGTTTACTATAACTCGAATATTATTTATGAGATTTCAGATGCTATATTACTGGATACTATGCTTAGCATTGAAAATAATAAAAAGTACTATGGAAAACATATAGATTTCTCACGTGGTTGTTATACGGTTACAAGCAACGAGCAAAAGTAAAAACATAGATTATAGGTTCTAATCCGCACTAAGTGTAGTTTGTAACTACACCTATATATTGAAATCTATAATTGAATTTTTATATCAAATCAATTTCAATTAATGATTCCAATTAAAAAGAAAAAAGATTAGTATTTTTGTTGTTTGATGGGATGCCATAAATTAAAATATTACGAGAGCGAAACCGCAATAGGCGAAAAATGGAAAATTTTTGTCGATGGGATAGAAAAAATTGTGAATAGTCAGAAAATTTGCAAAGACTATTACCCGTTTGGTATGCAGATGCCAGGAAGGACTTATAGTATTGCTAAAACAGTTGGAGTGCCTATAATTGATTATGAATTTACGAGTGGAAATGATATAAATAATTGGTCTGCTTGGGGATTAACCGTTAGTGCTTCCGGAGATGACAGACTAAAGGCTGAAGGAACAGGAGCATGGGCTACTGCCTATGCAAGCTTATCCCTTGAAGTGGGAAAACGATACAGGCTATCAGCAAGTATTGACTTAGGCTCAAATTTAGCAAGAGTAAAATATATGGTTAAAAATCCATCTGATGGCACATTTATGTTTATCAATAACACCAAAGTAGATGCTGATATTGATGTTGAATTTATTGCTA
>JAYEOP010000354.1 GCA_034723125.1 Bacteroidota bacterium
GTCGTACAGGGCTTACCCACCGCAAAGATAAAAACATTTAGGTTACTAAAAAGAAATGATTGTAAAAATATTTTAAATTATTTGAATTAAAAACACTAATAAAGGGAGGTTTTATAAATACATTCGCATTAAGATTTCCAGAGTTTTTTATAGACAATGAAAAAAATTGAAACAAATCGGGATAATGTAAAAAGTTTTGAAGAAGTATATAAAAAAACTCTGAAAACCCTTTGGGAACAAAGATAATAAACAATCTGACTGCGTTAAAATTTTTCTCAATAGCTTGTGCCTCCGCTAAAGCTTCAGCGACACGCGGACGGCTATTCAGAAAAATTTGTGCCTTGCATCTTATTTATTATCTTTGTTTCTTAAAAAAAATGTATTTATAGAACCTCCCTAAAATAAAATTATATATTTTTGTATAATGAAAATTTTAGTAACAGGAGCAGATGGATTCTTAGGAAACAATATTATCCGTGAATTATTAGTTAGGAAATATGATGTAAAAGTATTTTTACAAAAAAATCGTCCTGATACATTCAATGAACTAAAGATTGAAAAATACACTGGCGATATTCTTGAACCCGAATCCATTATTGAGGCATCGCAAGATTGTGACTTTATAATTCACACAGCAGCAAACACAAGCGTTTGGCCATCAAAATCGAAAATAGTACGAGAAGTTAACATCAAAGGAACTCAAAACATTGTTAACGCATCATTAAAAAATAAAATTAAAAGATTAGTTTACATAGGTACTGCTAATTCATTTGGTTTTGGCACCATAAATAACCTTGGTAACGAAACAAAGGAATTTAATTCTCAAAAGTACGGATTAGATTATATCACTTCTAAATACGAAGCACAACAATTTGTAATTGATAGTGTTAAGAATAAAGGCTTAAATGCAATTATTCTCAATCCGACTTTTATGATAGGACCTTTTGATTTTAAACCTACTAATCGTTCCTTACTTCTTGCATTAATTAATGGAGCACTTCCCGGCTATTCTAAAGGAGGAAGAAATTTCCTTCATATTAAAGATGCAGCATTTGCAACATGCAATGCACTTGAAAAAGGTAAAATTGGAGAATGTTATATTCTTGGAAATGAGAACTTAACCTATAAAGAATTTTATAAAATTGCTGCAACTCAGCTAAAAACTAAAAGGCCAAAGCTTTTAATTCCAAAACCATTTATTTTATTCTACGGATTGCTAAGTGAAACCATTGCTTTTATTACGAAAAAAGAACCAACATTATCTTACAAAATGTCAAAAATAAGTATCGACACCAATTTCTTTAGTTCTGAAAAAGCTGTTAAAGAATTAGGCTTACCACAAACCCCAATTGCAACAGCAATTGATGATGCTGTTGATTGGTTTAAATCAAATAATGTAATAAACTAATGTCAAATTTTGATTTCACAAACAAAGTTGCAATTGTTACAGGCTCAAGCAGAGGAATAGGAAAAATTACTGTAATACAATTATTAAAAAAAGGTGTTAAAGTAGTAATTAATGGTAGAGACCCTGAACGACTACAAAAAGCATCTGAGGAAATAAGCAAACTTGGATTTGACGTTTTTGCTGTTCAAGCTGATATTGGAAATTATAAAGATTGCGAAAAACTCATAAATCAAACTGTTGAGAAATACGGTAAAATTGATATTCTTATCAATAACGCAGGACTTGCCATGGAAGGTAGTATTGAAAATTCTCCTCCCGAAACTTTTGAAAAAGTTTTTAATGCAAATATTTTAGGTCAATTATTCCCTACAAAAGCAGCTTTACCACATATCAAAAAAACAAAAGGCAGTATTATTTTTAACAGTAGCATTGCTGGTTTTTTTGGTTTACCAAACTTCTCTGCTTATTCATCTTCAAAAATGTCGCTCACTGCAATGGCACAATCACTAAAAATTGAACTTACAGGAACAGGAATTCATGTAGGAATAAATTATATAGGATTTGCTGAAAATGAAATTCAGAAAACTTTTTACAACGAAAAAGGCAAATTGGAAGTAATGGAAGTACGTGAAAACTTCAAGAAAATGCCAATTGAAAAAATTGCCGATAAAATTATAAAAGGAATAGAAAAACGAAAATACAAAACTATCTTTTCCTTTACAGGTAAATTACTCCTTTTTTCACAAAGATTTATCCCTCGTATATTTGAGAAATTGATGTTGATGACATACAAAAAACAATTAAAAGAAAAAATATCAACAAAATAAGTACAGCATAGGTTGAATAGAATAGAAAAACTTAGAAATCATAAAATTTGATAGCTTCCTAAGAAATACTACTTAGTGGCACTAAGAAAACTTTGTATTACTCACTCAAGTTTCGCATAATAACTCTGTGTGCTAACATATTTATTATCTGACTGTTATATTATGTATTTTTTCTTAGTGCAACTTTGTGCCTTGGTGTCTTTGTGGCAAGATATTGATAATTAGCCACG
>JAYEOP010000355.1 GCA_034723125.1 Bacteroidota bacterium
GAAAAGGAAACACAATATTTATAGATGGAGAATATTCAACAATTGCCGGAGGACGACATGCTGTTGCCTTTTATTTATCAGGGAATTATATTCAAGATAAAATAGAAAGTAGTGAATATATTATTTCAAAAAATAAAAATTATAATTTAAAACTTTTAACAACTGAAAATTCTGAAGTATTTTTATTCAAAAAACCTAAGATTAAAGCATTCAAAATAAATTAAAATCTTTTGAACTATTGAATAAAATTACAATTGATACTAAACCGTCATCAAATTAATTAAGAAGAAACTAGTATTATGCCGATGGATTAGCATGTTAAGAAAATTTATTTTCTTTTACATGATAACCTTTCGGTATGAACACCAATTTTCCGAATAAAATACAAACTGTTAAGCATCAAGCTAATTAATGACTACTTCCTTTAACCTCAAATTTATTGCCTGTTTGTTTTATTATTTCTTTGTACCACCATTCTGGATAACCGGGTTGGTTGGGACTCACAGGGTAGCCTGTTTCTGTTCTTTCAAACTTACCATTTTTTTCTTTCTTGATATTTCCATCAATATATTTTACCATTAGAAATTTTCCAAGTTCTGTCCATCTTTTAACCGTATTGTTTCCTTGATTTACTGAATAATCTGTAATAAATTCAATTCCTAAAGCTCTGTCTTTTTTATAAAGCTCTTTAGCAGCCATATCAATGGCAGGAGTGAATGCTATAAATTTATCTTCAAGTTCTTTTTGGACAATTTTTACATCTTTAACAATATAGTTGTATCGTAAGTATGTCCAATTAGAAACCCAATTAAAAACCCAAAATGCTGAATTCCAATTAAAATCTAACAAATCACCATTTCCTTGTGCATAAGTTTCAGGTACTCTTGTTATTCCGCAATACATTGGTACATAAACGCTTGTATTTGCATCATCAACACTAAACCAGAAGATTCCACCAATTGGGTCGGGAAGCCAATTTCGAGCTTGTGCAACAAATGAAAAACCAGTTTGTTGAGTAGCTGTTGCTCTTTCGTTACAATACTTCTTGCCGTTTGCTTCCCATGTTAAAGGTCTCCATCTGTAAGGTATTTCAAAAGGTCCTGCACCAATATCTTTTGTCATATCGAATTTTGTACCTTCTAAATGATCTCTCATAAAATTCATTACTTGCTGAACATTAATTTTATTATCAGGCTTTATCCATAAAGGCATTCTGTTGCTTGCAAAGTCATGTTTTCCACCATGTTTAATTTCACCTGCGGCATAATCTTCGTATTTGCTCATATCGCCATTAACGCTTCTAAAGAATGCCCATACTCTCATTTCACAAAAACGTGCTCCGCCAAAGTCAACAGGAGCATAAACATCGGAAAAGCTAAAATCTTTATCTTTACCGTCATACCAGCCTTTATCTTTTGCAAAAGAAATAACATCTTCAGCGTAAAGGCAATTTTCTTTATCGTTTAACGGAAAAGTGGTAATTCTTGCTTGATTTGCGTGAGCAGAAACATATCCGTCAGGAATTTTAAGAGCTACCCAAACTGCTCCTTTTTCACCTTCACCTTTACCAATGATTTCAAAAATCCAAACCTCATTAGGATCTGCGACAGAAATGGATTCTCCTGAGCTGTAATAGCCGTATTCAGCTACTAAGTTACCCATTACTTCAATCGCTTCACGAGCTGTTTTAGCTCTTTGGAGAGTTATATACATTAAACTTCCATAATCAATTATTCCGCTATGAAATTTAGAAAGTTCTTTTCTTCCGCCATAAGTTGTTTCACCTATGGAAACCTGATGTTCGTTCATATTTCCAACAACGGAATAAGTATGTCTAACTTGTTTGATTTTTCCAAGTTTTTTTTGTGTATCCCATTCAATAATTTCTATCATGGCACCTTCCGGATAATCACGTGCAGGTTGATAATAAAGTTCTCCAAATAAAACATGTGCATCAGCAGAGTAAGTAATCATTGTTGAGCCATCGCTTGTTGCTCCTTTTGTTAATAAAAAGTTTGTACAAGCAATTGATTCGAAACTAAAAAACATTGCTACTATAAAAAATAAAATATAAAGTCTTTTCATTGTAATAATTCGTTTAAGTTTAAAAAATAATTTGCAAATATAATAATAATGCATGATACGTATTTATGATTTGTAAATTATTTGAAACCCATTTGTAAACAGATTTGTTTTGAGTTTATTTCTTATGGGAGGTTCTATAAATACATTTCTTTTAAGAAACAAAGATAATGAATAAGATGCAAGGCACAAATTTTTCTGAATAGCCGTCCGCGTGTCGCTGAAGCTTTAGCGGAGGCACAAGCTATTGAAAAAAATTTTAACGCAGTCAGATTGTTTATTATCTTTGTTCCCATGCTCCTTCGCTAAAGCTACAGCGTAAGCGAAAGGGTTTTCATTCCGAAATTTCGGAATCATATACTTCTTCAATTTTTTTTAC
>JAYEOP010000356.1 GCA_034723125.1 Bacteroidota bacterium
CTCACTCTTCTAAATATATTTTTTGGCGGTAAGCTTGCATTTTTTATTCCCGGACAAAAAGAAAAACAAATCATCAGGATTTCGGAATATAACCAATGGTGGCGCAAAGAACTGATCTTCACAAATCAGGTTTCAGGAATAGCAACTGTTTATGTCCACATAGGCTATGGTAATGTGGCTTCAACAGGGGACTTTACAAATATTCGACTTGAGGAAATAAAATAAAATAAAATGGGGTCAGGCACTCACTATTATCATAACAATAAAGAATGGGGTCAGGCACTAACTATCATAACTATAGATTTTCACGGAATAGTTATACCCTAAACTAAAATTTAAAAAAATATAAATTCTTTTATTTATTGCGACTAATAAAGACCGCAATATTTTTTTGTCCGAAAGAATTAAGGGTATATTATACTATTGTTTTATATTACATCTTTTGCATAATATTTAAAAATAATATTATAGATAGCCTAAACCCTTTATTTGTCGCATTTCTTTGCAATTATCAAGCCAGGCTTGACTTTTTTGCGTAATTGGTATATAATACTTACACGGAAAGAATATACCCTAATTATTAACTTTAACTTTTATTGTCATGAAACCTGAAACATATTTCGATTCTTTAGAAAATCAAACGCATAAACAATATGAAGCACTTCGTTCTTTCTTTGGCGAAAAACTTCCGGCAGATGTTTGCGCGAAAAAATTCGGTTATAAATTAAATGCTTTTTATTCTTTAACCAAAAACTTTAGAGACCAAATGAAAAACTGGGATTCCGGCGATGTTGATCCCTTTTTTTTATTGAAACGACCAGGGAGAAAACCAAAAGATAAAACCGGTTCGATGAAAGATAAAATTTTGAATTTGAGAAAACAATATTATTCTGTACCACAGATTAAAACAATATTAGACGCTCAAAATATTTGCGTATCGCAACGATATATTTCTACAATTACTACTCATGCCGGTTTTGCCAGATTACCACGAAGAAGTAAAGCGACTCGTAAAGAAATTAATACCAACGCAATAGAAAAATTAGAAGCACCCAAAAGCAAAAAAATATCAGAAAAAAAGGATGCTTTCAATTCCGGGAACGCCGGAATCCTTGTGATGTTACTTCTTATTCGTCATTTTGGAATTGATAAAATTATTGAAAATTCAAGTTTTCCTGAAACAAAATCAATTGACAGAGCACAATCAATATTAAGTTTTTTGGCGCTGAAATTATCAAATATCCGTCGTTACGTCGCTGATGATTTATGGTGTATGGATAGAGGAATGGGACTTTTTGCCGGTCTTACAACTTTGCCTAAAACTGCCTGGTTTACTTCTTATTCTCATCGTGTAACACGCAAAATGAATAAATCATTTTTACAGGAAATGCATAAATTATGGAAACAAAAAGGATTATTATCCGATACTGTTAATTTAGATTTTACCACTATTCCTTATTGGGGAGATGACAGTCAATTTGAAAATAACTGGTCGGGAACAAGAGGCAAAGCACTCGCCGGGATGCTTGCGGTTATCGCTCAAGACCCGGAAACAGGAATTATAAATTATGGAGACGCCGGAATAAGACATAAAAATAAAAACAATGCGGTTCTGGAATTTTTAGATTTTTATCGTAATAAAATGGAGACAGATAAAACTGACAAATTAAGGTATTTAATTTTTGACAGCAAATTTACTATATACGAAAATTTAAGAAAGCTTGAAGATGCCGGTATAAAGTTTATTACGATTCAAAGGCGCGGCAAAAAAGTTGTGGATAAATTAAATTCATTGCCAAAGTTGTCATGGAAAAAAGTTAAAGTAATGTGTGCGAACGGCAAAGGAAGAATTTTAAAAGTTTATGAAGAAGAAATTTTTCTTGATAAATATGGGAAAAAAATCAGACGTATTGCAATAACCGGACATGGGAAAATAAAACCTGCACTAATTATCACGAATGACCTGGAAGAAAAGACAAAAGAAATAGTAAGAAAATATTGTCAAAGATGGATAGTAGAAAAGGGAATAAGCGAACAATTAGACTTTTATCATTTTAACAGAGTATCATCGTCAATGGTAATTAAAGTTGACTTTGATTTTACGATGAGTATTTTAGCACATAATTTGTATCGGTTGTCGGCACAAATGTTAGAAGGATTTTCACATCAGGCAGATGTAACTTTATATGAGAAGTTTTTTGAGAATAGCGGAATGATTGAAATAAATGAAAAAGAAATAAAAGTTAAATTAAAAAAGAAAAGAAATTTACCATTAGTGTTGAATATGATAAATGAGGTGTCGGGAAAGAAAAATATTCCATGGCTTTTTAATCGACAACTATCAATTGAAGGAGCTACAATAAGTTAATTTTAGGGGTAATTTTGTGCCGTGAAAATCTATGGGAAATGCATAAATTATGGAAACAAAAAGGATTGTTATCCGATACTGTTAATTTAGAT
>JAYEOP010000357.1 GCA_034723125.1 Bacteroidota bacterium
ATTTTTCATTGTCTATAAAAAACTCTGAAAATCTTAATGCCTGTCTGCCGATATAGGCAGACAGGCATTAAGATTTTCAGAGTTTTTTATAGACAATGAAAAATTTGTGCCTTGCATCTTATTCATTATCTTTGTTTCTTGAAAAAAATGTATTTATAGCCCCCCCCAATAGCTTGTCTTTATCAAATTTTGTAATTTTGCATTTTTATAAAGATAGTTATTAAATCAATTTAGCAACACAAATTATTTTTTATTAAATAAAAAAGAATGGCAAAACAAACAGAAATAAAAGAACTTGGGGAATTCGGATTGATTGATTTTCTCACAAAAAATTTAAAAATCAAAAACGAATCAACAGTAAAGGGTGTAGGAGATGATTGTGCTGTTATTGAAAAAGGAGAAAAACAAACAGTTGTTTCTACTGATATGCTTGTTCACAAAGTACATTTCGACCTGATGTATTCTCCTGTTAAGCATTTGGGATACAAATCTATAATTGTAGGTATTTCCGATATTTACGCAATGAATGTAAATGCTGAGCAAGTGCTAGTTTCCATTGCTGTTGACAATACAATTTCTGTTGAGCTACTTGAAGAACTTTACAATGGAATGATAACAGCCTGTGAAAATTATAAAGTTGATTTAGTGGGAGGCGATACTACAACAATTCCTCAAGGACTAATAATAAATATAACAGCAATAGGTTCTGCAAAAAAAGAAAAAATTGTTTACCGCAAAGGTGCTACAAAGAATGAAGTAATTTGTGTTACAGGCGACTTAGGAGCATCTTACATTGGTTTGCTTATTCTTGAAAGAGAAAAGGAAGTTTTTATTGAAAATTCTGAAATAAAACCTAAACTTGAGGGACATGATTACATCCTCAAACGTAACCTAAAACCTGAAGCCCGCAAAGACATAGTTAAAATGTTTGATGATCTTAAAATAAAACCCACCTCTATGATTGACATTTCTGATGGTTTAAGCTCTGAGCTTTTGCATATTTGCAAAAATTCAAAAGTGGGTTGCAAAATATTTGAAGATAAAATTCCTATTGATGAAGCAACTTATAATACTGCACGGGAATTAAATTTAGATCCAACAATGGCTGCTCTCAATGGAGGCGAAGATTATGAATTGCTGTTTACGATAACTCTGGAAGATTTTGAAAAGATTAAAAACAATTCTGATATTACAGCAATAGGACATATTACCGATGAAGATTATGGTGCAAAACTAATTACAAAATCAAATAATGCACATCCAATAAAAGCACAGGGTTGGGAGTCGTTTAAAGAATAAATTTCCTAAAAAAATATTAGAGGATTATTTTCACCATCTTGATTTATGCTTTGTAGGATTAGGAAAAAATATTCTTTACTAAAAAAACATAGAGAGAATACCAAAAAAAGCTACAAATATAACTGTATCAGTAAGTACACCTGCACCAACACCCTTTGCTGCACTATTTAATTTTTCCTTTTTAGCCTGCTTTGCATATCCTTTTTTGTAATCCTCATTTTGCAAAAGGTCATAATCAAGAACTATAAAATTATCTTCGTCAGCATTAATTAAACTAATAGTCCCACCGAGAGCAAAACCAACAGGGGGGTGTAAAACAGTTATAGCATAAGTTGCCCAGAATATTTCTTTAGTATTAAAATACTTTTTTGCATCTTGCTTGCCTAATAAAAAATTATGTTCAGGATTGCCAGATAAATTTAATTTTGAACTGTTAGAGAAAATTTCCTCAAAACCGTTTTTGAATTTTATTTTAGACACTTTGGTGGAGCTAATAACTTTTACTGCACTTCCCATTTCTTCGGATAAAGTATATTTTATGTGTAATGGACTTATTTCTTTTACAGTTACTGATATTATTTCTCCATTATTGAAATATATTTCATCCGATTCCTTTTGTTGGAATATATTTTCATCTAATTGTGATTCATTATAAAATTCTTCTACACCATTTTGATATTTAATTCTATAAATTTGAGTTAATAAAATAGAATCTGATTGCCCATTTTTCAAGCTATCAACAAAAATAAATTTAACATTTTCATTGTTTACCTCAGTGATTTTTGCAACTACTTCTTTTCCGTTTATAGTAAAAATGTGGTCTTGTGCTTCTAAAGTCAAAAAGCTAAAGACACAAAACATTAAAAGTATCGTCTTTTTCATAATATAAAATTTATGAGTAGAATATAATTGATGTCAAAAATAATAAAAATTAATGACTTTGTTAAAAAAATTTTATAGTCCATAATTTTAAACATAAAAAAATGCCATGCTTACTGGAGTAAACATGGCATTTTAATTCAATTAAAAAAAATATTTATTATTTCAAAAATACTTTTTCAGTAATAATATTACTTTCTGTTATAACTTTTACAATGTAATAACCCTGAGCATTATCAAGAGTTATTTTATTTATTGTATTTCCTTTAAGTTCTT
>JAYEOP010000358.1 GCA_034723125.1 Bacteroidota bacterium
AGTTATGTGTTACGGATAAACAAATTACCAGTCCGCAGTCGGCAGTCTCCAGTCAGCAGTTCGCAGTCAAATTCCAAATAAACAAATCACCAAATAAACAAATAAACAATCCCTACAGCAACAACCCATAAAGTCGTCATTGTGAGGGAGGTACGACCGCGACAATCTCTGGCTTTTTAGCAGAGGTAGTCAAGAACAGTCCTCAGTCAGCAGTAGGCAGTCTCCAGCCAGCAGTCAAATTCCAAATAAACATAAAGAAGTACTTAGAGTACTTAAAGTGCCTAAAGTACTTAGAGTTATGTGTTACGGATAAACAAATTACCAGTCGGCAGTCTCCAGTCGGCAGTCAAAAACAGTCCACAGTCAAATTTCGAATAAACAAATCAACAGATAAACAAATAAACAATTCTTTCATCAGATTACCACAGTCATTCTTCCTTCGCAATGACGGTATCTTGGAGCTTTCAATTAAAGAAGTCGGCAGTCCACAGTCGGCAGTCAAATCACCAAATAAACAATTCTTCTTAGCGTTCTTTGCGTCTTTGCGAGAAAATATAAACAAATCAGTCGGCAGTCAAGAACAGTCCACAGTCAAATTCCAAATAAACAAAACTTGCGACACGAAGTTAGCTCGTATGAGTCCGCATGGATAAACAACTTAATGACAATTAAATGACAGCGAAGCAAATGACCACTAAATGACTAGTGAAACAAATAAACAAATTACCAAATAAACAAATAAACAATTCTTCTTAGCGTTCTTTGCGTCTTTGCGAGAAAATATAAAAAAATCACAAAAAAAATACTTAAAGGTATGGGTTCTCAATTCCTTTACCTCAAAATAAAATTTAGCCATTATTTAGAAAAAAATAAAATAAATAAAAAAAACATAAAAATAATTGCTATTATTGATAAAAATATTAAATTTGCACTTAAGTAAAAATTAATTTTGAATTTATTTAACAACTAATAATTTAAATTATTTATCATGAAAGACTTTGTTACTCAAAGAAAACACATAATATTTGCAAGTTTAGGAATACTAATCTTCTTATCATTTGGTTGTAATCCAATTAAAAAAATGCAAAAAAATCTTGACCTTGTAAAAGTTAAAGTAGCTGACGAAACATTAGAAGTACATGCAGATAGCATAGAGGTAATGTTTAAAACTTACATTCCTGAGAAATTTTTCCACAAAAGAGCTATTTTAAAACTTGAACCAATTCTTATTTACAATCAAGACAGTCTTTTTCTTGATCCTTTCTTTGTCGCTGGAGAAAAAGTTGACTTAGAAATAAATCAAATCAATCCTGACCACACAGTTGCTTACAAGGAAGGTGGTACTGTTGAGTATTCAACAATAGTTCCTTATAAAGAAGGAATGAAAAATTCAATAATTTATATTCTTACTTCATATAAAATTGATTCAGAATATGATGAATTAGATGTATGTATTTGTGATGTAAAAAAAGACAAATTGTCAGAAGGGGTTATTACTACTTCACAATCAGTTCAACCAACAGACAATATAGAAATTGCAGGAAGCGTAGTTGGTGAAAAAATAGTTGCTAATGGAACAATTTATTACAAAATAAACTCTTCACGTTTAAGCAAAGGACAAACAGCAAGTAAAGACTTTGAACTTCCATTTGTAATTGAGCCAATTAAAGATTTAGCAATAAAGAATGGCATGAAAATAGAAAATCTCAAAATGCATTCTCAAGCCTCACCTGATGGTAAGATGAAACTAAACGAAAAACTTGCCAAAAATAGAAAGAAATCCTCTTTGACATATATAAAATATGCATTAGAAGAAATTGGTTTTGATGCAGTTTATGATTCTTCATTTTATAGTCCTGATGAAACAACTGAAGACTGGAAGGGACTTAAAGATTTGATTTCCAAAAGTGATATTGAAAACAAAAGCGACATTGTAAAAATAATCAATTCTGACCTTGCACTTGATGTTAAAGAAGAAAATATCAAAAAACTTACAGGAGAAAAATGGGACTACCTTGCATCAGACATTTTACCAAAGTTAAGAAAAACAGAAATTTCACTGGTAGCAAAAACTCTTATTCGTGAAATTGATTCACTACAAAAATTATATGACAATGGTCAATTAGCCTCACTTTACAATAAACAAGAATTATTACTATTAGCTTTTAATCAAGAAGATTTTGATAAGCAAATGGAACTTTTTGAATTATACAAAAAGAACAATCCTGACGAATATGTTGGAGACAACAACATTGCAGGAATTCATTTAATGAAAGGTAAAGCACAAACATCACTTGAAATTCTTGAGCCATTAGCAGAAAAATATCCTAATAAAAAAGAAATTATTAGTAACATAGGACTTTGCTACAGATATCTTGGAAGATATGATACTGCAATGACACTTTATGAGCAAGCAGAATCAATGAGTGTGGACGAAAGAAACAACAAAGCTATCCTTAACATCAAGACTGCTGATTACGATCTTGCTGTTAGTACTTTTGAAGAAAACAGATATGATTATAACCGTGCTCTTGCATTTACATTAAATAAAGATTTTGAAGGTGCTAAAAATGTTATTGATAAAATTGAAGATAAAACTGCTATTGATTTTTATCTAAGAGCTATTGTTGGTGCAAGAAGTAAAGACATTGATTTACTTACAACCAGTTTAACAAGAGCAATAAAGCTTGATTCATCATTACGTGAAAAAGCAAAAGGAGACTATGAATTTAAAAAATACTGGACTAAGCCTGAGTTTGAAAATGCAATAAGATAATTATCAACAATTAAAATAAACTATCATGAAAAAGATAATAAAAATTTTAACACTTTCTATTACAATAGCAATTACATTCAACTTTATTGCATGTGATGGTGGAGGAGGAGATGACCCGATAATCCCAACTGATAAACGACCGGGATTAGCCGTTACTGCTTCTTTTAATGGTGATGCAACAGAAATGTGGAGAAACGAACAAGCTAATTTTAATGTTACAGCTACATCAAATTCTACAACCTCAGCATCATTATCAAATCTTAAAATTGAAATCACATTTAACTCTACAGGAAATACAGAAGAAGATACTGCTTTTACAATAAATGCAAAATCATTTACTGAAACCTACGGTTATACAGTACCTGGAGATATTGCAGACGGAGAAATAATAACAATAAAATTTATATTAAAAGATGCCGACAATGAAGTGAAAAACAAAACATTTACTTTAAACTGCACTGACCCTGCTGATGTAATTAAGTATGAATTTCGACTTGGAGCACAATCAAATGGAACAGATGGTAATTTCTTTAACACTACTCTTGGAGAAATTTATTTTATTGATGTAGCCCAAGACCATAAAAGTGAAATTGACTTTGTTTATATGTATGTAGTATCACCTTATAACTACACTGCATCATTAGTTTCGCCATCCAATGCAGAATTATTTGGTGTAGGTCCAGGACAAAACAAAGATTATAAAATCCATGAATGGGATGCATCAGTACGAAACGAAACAATATTTAAAAAGCTTCCTGACGGAAGCGTTTCATTAGATGCTTTTGATGAAATGAGAGCATCAAATATTGAATCAAAATATAAAAACGCAAGCACAAGTGAATTAGATATAGCAAAAAATCTTCATGATGCTACTGGCGGATTCACAGCTCCTGCTATGTATGTTTTTAAAACAAGAAAAGGCAAATATGGTATTGTCTATGTTGAAGAAATAAAAATATATGCAAAAACAGGAACAATTGACCTTGTTTTGAAAATTTCAAAATAATTTTTATTTAATAATAGTTAAAAAGCTTCTCCTTGTGGGAAGCTTTTTTTTTATAAAACTTTTTAAACAAAAATTTTAAGTAGCATAGTTTTTGATTTCTGAATTTGAAAAAATTATTAAATGAATTTTTTATTCCCATCTTTCCTCTTTGCTCTATTCACTCTTAGCATTCCAATAATAATACATTTATTTCATTTCAGACGTTTTAAAAAAGTATATTTTAGCAACACATCTTTTTTATCATTTATCAAAAACGAAAAAAAAACTAAGAACAAACTTAAGCATCTTATAATTCTTATTCTCAGGCTACTTGCTATCGCATCACTGGTTTTCGCTTTTGCTCAACCATTTATTCCTGTTAAAAATATGAACAGCACTACAGGTCAAAAATCTGTAAGCATTTATATTGATAATTCACCCAGCATGAACAACATAAGTAGTGAAGGCTCGATGCTAAACGAGGCAAAAAATACTGCAAAAGAAATTATAAAAGGCTACGAAAACAATTGCAAATTTCAAATACTAACAAACCAATTATCTGTAAAAGAACAACGATTTTATTCACAGGAAAAAATAATTGATTTTATTAATGGAATAAAAAGTACTTCATTAACAAAAAATATAAATACAATAATTAATCGACAGGATGAATTATTGAATAGCTCAAATTCTTCAAACAAAATATCATATTTAATTTCGGACTTTCAAAAATCGTCCTCTAATTTCAGAAAGACAAACAAAGACAGTACAATTCATAGATTCTTGATTCCTGTTTCTGCGGTCAAATACAATAATCTTTTTATTGATTCCGCTTGGTTTGATGAAGCAGTGTTGCAATACAATCAATCCGTTACACTTAAAGTGAAGATAAAAAATAATACTGAAAAAGCAATTGAAAACAGCACAATCACTTTAAAACTAAACGACAAACAAAAAGCTATTGCTAACTTTTCTATTCCTGCAAATCAAAACAAAACAATAGATATTCCTTTTTCACTAACAAATAAAGGATGGAATAAAGGGCTATTAAATATTGATGATTACCCCGTAGTTTTTGATGACAATTATTTTTTTAGTTTTCATGTTGCAAAAAAAATTAAGATACTTCAAATTTTCAAAGAAACACCTCAGAACTACATTAAAACCGTTTTCAAAACCGATTCATATTTTGAATTTGAAGAAATAACTTCAGGTAAGATAAATTATTCATCTTTTGAGGATTACAGTTTAATAATTCTAAATGAATTAGAATCTATTTCCTCAGGATTAACAACAGAGCTTAATGAATTTGTAAAAAATGAAGGCAATATTTTATTTATACCCTCTTCCGATAAATCAATTTCAATTAAATCCTACAATCAATTTTTGAAACATTTTAGAGCAGGACATTTTGAAAAACCATTAGAGAAAAAACTAAAAGTTATTTCCATTAATCATCAACACCAACTAATGGATGGGATTTTTGAAAAAATTCCAAAAAATCTGAATTTACCTGTTTTAGAAAAATATTATCCACACAAATATTCAAAGCTATCCTCCAAAACTTCCTTACTGAAGTTAGAAAACGGAGAAAGTTTATTGTCAATAAACAAAGTTGAAAAAGGAAATCTTTTTATTCTAAATACTTCACTGAAAGAAGATTGGAGTAATTTTGCAAAACATGCTATTTTCGTTCCTTTACTTTACAAAACAGCTCTTTACACTCAAAATTCAACAAACATTTCTTATATTTACAGTTTAAATAAAAATGTAAGCATCATTACATCTTCATCTTTAGCTAATGAAATTTATCACATAAAACATAAAGAAATTCAGTTTATTCCAAAACAAAGAAACAACAGAGGAAAACTGAATATTTTGTTTGATAATAATTTTAATGAAGCAGGTTTTTACCAACTTATTGACGACAAAAGAATTAAGACCAACAATAATTTAGCTGTAATTTCATTGAACTACAACAGAAAAGAATCGGAACTTGAAACATATTCTAAAAATGAACTATCAGCTATTGTTGAAGAAAAAGGCTTTACTTTGCTTTATGGAAGTCCCAAAATAATAGGCAATAAAATAAAGCAATTAAAGCAGGGAAAAGCCCTATGGAAAATCTTTCTTTTATCTGCCCTATTTTTCTTTTTAACAGAGATTTTACTACTCCGATTCTGGAAATAATTTGAAAATACTAAATCAAAAACTACTTTGAAATAAATTGTTTAATTTTGAAGCAAAAAAAATTATTTAATTAACTAAAAAATATAGCATTATGAAACAAATTATTGGAAAATATGGTATCATGGGAGGAATTCTCTTAATTCTAAGTGCTGTAATTATTTACGTTTTAGGTATGGGTAGTAGTTGGGTTCTACTAACAATAATTCCATTAGTTACATATATTGTTCTAATTTATCTCGGAGTTTTATCTGTTCGTGAAGTAAGAAGTTTTACAAATAACAAAATTGAATTTAAAATGGCTTTTGGCACTGCCCTTTCAACATTGTTCATTGCTCTTATTTTTTCTACACTTTTCTCCTATTTGCTCTACAATGTTATTGACCCCGAATATGCTGACAAAATTAAGATTGAAACTATTACCAAAACAGAACAACGACTTGAAAAAGCAGGATTAAGCGATGAAAAAATGGAAGAAATTCTTGAAACAATAGAATCTAAAGATTTTAATTTTGACTTTAAAAAGGTAGTTAAATCAATTGGTTACGGAATAATCGTATTTGGAATTATTTCACTTATAATTGCAGCATCTGTTAAAAAAGACTTATACTTAGAAGAAAATCAATAATTATGGATATTAGTTTAGTTATCCCACTACTTAATGAAGAAGAATCAATCCCTGAACTTTCAGAATGGATTGACAAGGTAATGAATGAAAATAATTTTACTTACGAAATTATTTTTATTGATGATGGAAGCACAGACAATTCATTAGATGTTATAAAAGAACAAGCTAAAAAGAACAATAATATCAAAGCATTAAGCTTTAGAAGAAATTACGGTAAATCAGCCGCACTCAATGAAGGTTTTTCTATTTCAAAAGGAAATGTTGTAGTTACAATGGATGCAGATCTTCAAGATGACCCCGGAGAAATACCCGAAATGTATAAAATGATTACAGAGCAAGCTTATGATATAGTTTCGGGCTGGAAGAAAAAACGACATGACCCTATAACTAAAACAATTCCAACAAAATTTTATAACTGGACAACAAGAAGAATCTCAAAAATTAAACTCCATGATTTCAACTGTGGACTTAAAGCTTACAAATCGGATGTGATTAAATCCATAGATATTTATGGAGAGATGCACAGATATATTCCTGTAATTGCAAAATGGAATGGTTTTACAAAAATTGGAGAAAAAGTTGTAAAACACAGAGCAAGGAAGTACGGAAAAACGAAATTTGGAATAAAACGTTTTATTCGTGGACCTTTAGACCTGCTTTCAATCACTTTTGTATCTAAATTCTCTCAAAGGCCAATGCATTTTTTCGGTTCATTCGGGCTACTATCTTTCTTTATCGGTTTTATTATTTCTCTTTGGCTCATAGGACAAAAATTTTATTCACGGTGGTTTAACATCTCAATTACCAAAAGAGACATCATTGACCAACCATTATTTTTTATTGCCCTCGTACTGGTCATTGTAGGAGTTTTCCTCTTCATGTCGGGCTTCCTTGGCGAATTAATTATTAAGAATGATAAACATAAAAATATTTACCCACAAAAAGACAAAGTAAATATTGACTAATGTTTTAGTTTATTAAAAATCAAACTGTAAAAGCATGAAATCAAAATTCAAAATTTCAAAATTATTTATTCTATTAGGAATAATTTTATTAATTGCTTGTAATTCAAAAACAGAAAAAACTAATTTAGAAATCGAAAACTCTGTTTTTACTACAATTAATTATGACGGAGATGCAATTGAATTTAAAGACTCAGCACTGTATTTTCCCGGAGATGTTATTACTTTATATCTAATAAATGTCGGTAAATTTAAAGACTCAAAAGATGGATACTCTAATATTGAGATGGATGTAGAAATTAAAAATCCTAAAAAAGAAATCATTTATTCCGAAAAATCATTAGTTGAAAAAGAGGGAAAAATCAAACTCACAAATAACATTGCAGGGAATTTGTATGCAAACTGGGAATCAGTCCGTGGGCTTAATGCAGGGGAGTATAGTTTCACAATAATTGTGCATGACAAAAATGCAAAAACAAAAACTGAAACAACAAAATATTTTTATTTAAAAGAACAAATGGAATAAATTATTAACTTAATTTATTTCAATTTAAAAACACAAATCGAAATGAAACTAAAAAAAACAACAATTTTTATTTTACTTATTTTTGTAACAATTACATTAATAAAAGCACAAGAAAAAAAAGATCCATACTTAAACACACAAACACCACATAACACAATTTACACTCATATAAAATCACTTCAAAAAGCAGATTATAATATTAATAGAGCAGTAAAAACTTTTGATATTAAATCTAATGATGAAAAATACAATCAAAAAATAGCAAACAAACTTCAACAAATTTATAAAGGAAAAGGATTGGTAATAAATTATGATAAACTCCCAAAAGATGCAAACTATGTTGATACCAATACAGGAGAACATAAATACATTCCTTTTAAAAATTATTCAAAAATATATTTAATTAAAAAAGGTAATGAATGGTTGTACTCTAACGAAACCGTAAAAGCAATTCCAAAAATATACAAAGAAATATATCCTTTAGGCAAAGATTTTATTTCATCACTCTTTCCTCAAAAAGCAAACAATAAGGTAATGGGAATGTTTGCATGGCAATTATACGGTTTATTAATAATTTTAATAATTATATTTATGCTGTATAAAATATTTAATTGGATTTTCAATTTTATTCTTTATCGAATGATAAAGAAATTTTTCAGTCCCGAAATTGCTCATAATGTTATTTTACCTGTTTCTCGCCCCTTAAGTTTGCTTATTATTTCACTTATTTTACTTGCACTGTTTCCCATACTACAATTTACCGCTGAAATTATTGCAAAAGTAAATATCATTATTCGAATTGCAATTTCAGTTTTTGGAATGCTGATATTTTATAAATTTGTAGATGTTTTGGGTGAATACATGAAAAAAGCTGCAGATAAAACTAAAAGCAAACTTGATGATCAACTTGTACCATTAGTTACAAAAGCTTTAAAAGTATTTGTGGTAATTTTAGGAATTATTTTTATTCTTCAAAACTTCGGATTAAAAATAACAGGACTACTTGCAGGCTTATCAATTGGCGGATTAGCCCTTGCTCTTGCTGCACAAGACACCCTAAAGAATTTCTTTGGTTCAGTTATGATATTCCTTGACAAGCCGTTTCATATCGGAGATTGGATTGTTGCCGGTGATGTTGATGGAACTGTAGAAGAAGTTGGTTTCAGATCAACAAGAATCAGAACTTTTCAAAATTCATTAATTACAATACCAAACGCTAAACTCACAAATGATAAAGTTGATAATATGGGTTTAAGAGTTTACAGAAGACTAAGCACACATATTGCAATTACTTATGATACTCCACCTGATAAAATTGAAAGTTTTATTGATGGCATAAGGGGAATAATTAAAGTTCATCCTCACACTCGAAAAGACTTTTACATTGTAGAGTTACACGAAATGGCTGATTATTCTCTAAATATCCTGCTTTATATGTTCTTTAAAGCTGAAACATGGAATTTAGAATTAAAATATAGAAATGAGATATTATTATCAATAATAAAATTAGCGGAACAACTAGAGGTTAGATTTGCATTTCCAACACAAACACAATTTATTGAAGAATTTCCCGGCAAACCATCTCTATCACCAAAACATAGCAAAACCAAAAACGAACAACGTCAGATTGTTGCATCATTTATTAATAAGATGAAGCAAACTCAAACTATAGCAAGCAGGTCTGAGCATCAAAGGAAACAATACAAGCAGGCACAAAAACCTCAACAACAGCATCAGAAACACGATGCATCAACACATCAAAAACAAATACAAAAACAAAAGCAACAAGAACAACCACAAAAACAAAAACAGCAAGAACAACCACAAAAACAAAAGCAGGAACCGAAACAAAAGAAACAATTATTGAAAAAAAAGCATGAAAGACCAAGTAAACCAATAATTGAAAAAGAAGACAATCTTACTTCAAGAGCTGTAAAAAAAGGAAAAGAGATTACTAAAAATGAAATTATTGATATTGCTAAAGGATTAAAAATTGAAGAAAATGCATTAAAAGCAATTATTGAAGTAGAAACAAAAGCTAAAGGATTTTATTCTGACGGTAAACCAACAATTGTTTTTGAAGGTCAAAGATTTTGGAAAGAGTTATTAAAAAAGAATATTGACCCTGAACAGTACAAAGAAAAATACCCTGAGATTGTTTATTCAAGATGGACAAAAAAATATTTCAAAAAAGACCAACAAGAATACGAAAGACTTGAAAAAGCAAAAACAATAGATAAAGAAGCTGCATATCTTGCAACTTCATGGGGACGATTTAAGGTAACAGGATCAAGGTACAAACAATGTGGTTTTAATAGTTTACAGGAATTTGTTTACAAACAATATCAGACTGAGAAAGAACAACTTGAAACCATTGCCTCTCTTATTAAAACACTAAACATCGTTAATAGTATTCGAGAACATGATTGGAAAGCTTTTGCTAGGAAATTTAACGGACCTAATTATGCAAGAGGAAACTTTCATATAAAATTAGAAAAAGCATATAAGGATTTGCAACAA
>JAYEOP010000359.1 GCA_034723125.1 Bacteroidota bacterium
CCGCAGTCGGCAGTCTTCAGTCGGCAGTCAAATTCCGAAAAAACAAATCATCAAATCACCAAATAAACAAAACCTGTCCGTATGGATAAATAATTCTTTCAACAACCCATAAAGTCGTCATTGTGAGAGAGGTACGACCGCGACAATCTCGGGCTTTTTTGCAGAGGTAGTAAAAAAAGCATCCTACTCTTATTCATCAGATTGCTTCAGTCATACTTCCTTCGCAATGACGGTATGGTGGAGCTTTCAAATAAACAAAAAGAAGTACTTAGAGTTATGTGTTACGAATAAACAAATTACGAGTCCGCAGTCTCCAGTCGGCAGTCAAAAACAGCCCCCAGTCCGCAGTTGAATAACGTTGATTTATTAATTACTTTTTTCTCTGCGTTTCTGCGACTCTGCGTTTAAACAAATAAACAACTCATCAAAAGTTTCGCATAAAATTTTTGTACCCTAATCTTCTAACAGCAGTTCCGTTAAAAATTTTCTCAAACTTTTTTTCATCTAAGTTTTTCCAGTCTTTGTCGGTATAATTTTTAATTACTTCTTTAATTAAAAAATCACTTTCTTCTGTTATTGGTATTTCTTTGTTGTAAGGGCAAACGTTTTGGCAAATATCACAACCGTAAACCCAATTATGCGTATCAAAATTTAGAGACGGATTATTGTTTTCAATTGTTTGATAAGAAATACATTTGTTGGAGTCAATTTTATATGCTTCAATTAAAGCATTTGTCGGGCATGCATCAATGCATTTTGTACAACTTCCGCATTGTTCCTCTATTGCTTGGTCATAATTTAATTCAAGATCAATAATTATTTCACCGAGGAAAACAAAAGAGCCGTATTTTTGATTTATCAAAAGAGTGTTTTTGCCAATCCATCCTATTCCTGATTTTTCCGCCCAAGCTTTTTCAAAAACCGGAGCGGTATCGACAAAAAATCTTGCGTTTTTTTCCCCTGTACATTTCTCAATAAAAGCCGTTAAAGATTTAAGTTTCTTCTTAAGTACCTTGTGATAATCCCTGCCATAAGCATATTTAGATATTTGATATTTTGTATCAGGATTTTGTTTTTCTTGAGGATAATAATTTAAAAGTAGAGAAATAACAGATTTTGAATTTTCAACCAATTCTTGCGGATTTTTTCTTTTACTTATGTTGTTTGCCAAATAATCCATTTTTGCATTACGTCCTTCTTTAAGATATTTGTCAAAATGTTTTGCTTCATTTTCTAAAAAAGAAACTTTAGAAATTCCACATGCAACAAAAGCAAGTCTTTTAGCTTCTTTTTTTATTGCGAGTGTAATTTCTTTTTTGTTATTTTTTTGCATGCAATTCTTTAAAAATCAAACAATGATTGAGTTGATTTTCCCGGTTTTATATTCAAATGTTTGAATGCTCTCGGAGTTGCTTCTCTGCCTCTTGCTGTTCTTTTTAAAAACCCTTCTTTAATCAAAAACGGTTCATAAACTTCTTCAATTGTTTCAGCTTCTTCACTTACTGCTGTTGCAATAGTTTTAATACCCACAGGACCTCCATTAAATTTTTCAATTATTGATAAAAGTATTTTATTATCCATTTCGTCCAATCCGTTTTCATCCACACCAAGTGCTTCAAGAGCATATTTAGTTATTTTCATTTCAACTTTACCATCGGTTTTTATTTGGGCAAAATCTCTTACTCTACGCAATAAAGCATTAGAAACACGGGGTGTTCCTCTGCTTCTTCTTGCAATTTCAAATGCCGCATCATGCTTAATATCTACATTTAAAATTCCGGAAGAACGCTGAACAATTAATGTAAGTTCTTCGGCAGTATAATATTCAAGACGTGCAGAAATACCAAAACGTGCACGCAAAGGAGATGTAAGTAAGCCTGAACGAGTTGTTGCACCAACTAAAGTAAATGGGTTTAATTTTAATTCAACAGACCTTGCATTTGGTCCTTGGTCAATCATAATATCTATTTTATAATCTTCCATTGCCGAATAAAGATATTCTTCAACAAGGGGATTCATTCTGTGGATTTCATCAATAAAAAGAATATCACCTTCATCAAGATTTGTTAATAATCCCGCAAGATTTGCAGGTTTGTCAAGTACAGGTCCTGATGTTGTTTTTATATCCGATTCAAGTTCATTTGATAAAATGTAAGCAAGTGTTGTTTTTCCTAATCCGGGAGGTCCATGTAAAAGAATATGATCAAGTGCTTCACCTCTTTGCTTTGCCGCTTTCACAAAAACTATTAAATTGTCAAGCAGTTTTTTTTGCCCAACAAAATCATCAAATTCAATTGGACGTAATTCCTTCTCCACTTTTTTTTCCTTAGAGGATAAAGCATCTATTGTTCTTTTTATTTCTTCATTGTTTCCCACAATATTCAATATTATTTCCTTTGTTTGAATTTTACAAATTTCAACAAAAATAAGCATTTGAATTTAAATAA
>JAYEOP010000360.1:0-1303 GCA_034723125.1 Bacteroidota bacterium
CGGTTCCGCAATTGCGGAACGACCTATTGATTAACAGGATTTTTGGCTCCCCCGGTTGGACTCGAACCAACGACCTATTGATTAACAGTCAACCGCTCTAACCAGCTGAGCTACGGAGGAATATCATTAAAGAAAACTATTTTCAAAAAAAATACTGAAATTATTTTTCATACTCAAAAATCTTGTTTTCTTCATCATGTTAAATATCAAAATCGGGTGCAAATTTAAAACAAATCATTTTAACCAAAAAACATTTTTACAAATAAATTTTAAAAAAGTTAAAAAAAAACTAATCTTTGCTCCAAAATTAAATTAGTGAATATGAAACAGGTTTTAGGAATGGGTAATGCCCTTGTAGATATAATGACAAAAATTGAAAGTGATGATGTGCTTGACAAATTCTCTCTTCCAAAAGGAAGTATGCAACTAGTTGACTTAGAAAACAGAAACACTGTTTTAGAAGGAACATCTAACTTTGAAAGGCAACAATCATCAGGTGGTTCTGCATCAAATACAATTCACGGTTTAGCAAAATTAGGAATTAAAACATCATATATTGGTAAAATTGGAAATGATAGTTTTGGTGAGTTTTTTCATCAGGATATTTTGAATAGCGGTATTGAACCTAGGTTGTTAAAAGGAGATGCAGAAACAGGATTGGCAATTGCTCTTGTTAGTCCCGATTCGGAAAGAACATTTGCAACATTTCTTGGAGCTGCAATTGAGTTATCTCACAATGACCTTTATTCATCATTGTTTTCTGGAAATGATTATTTTCATATTGAAGGGTATTTAGTACAAAATCATGAGCTATTAAAAAAAGCTGTGCAGCTTGCTAAAGAAAATGGGTTAAAAATTTCTCTTGACCTAGCAAGCTATAATGTGGTTGAAGACAACCTTGAGTTTTTGAAAGAAATTATTAGTAATTATGTAGATATTGTTTTTGCTAATGAAGAAGAAGCAAAAGCATTCACAGGATTTGAACCTGAAGAGGCATTAAATGAAATTTCAAAAGTTTGTGAAATTGCAATTGTAAAAATCGGAAAAAATGGCTCATTGATTAA
The DNA here is from genome assembly GCA_034723125.1 of Bacteroidota bacterium. Classification (NCBI taxonomy): domain Bacteria; kingdom Pseudomonadati; phylum Bacteroidota; species Bacteroidota bacterium. Next base: position 1,065 of record JAYEOP010000360.1, read on the forward strand.
AAAAGGAAATGAAAAGCATAAAGTTGGAATTATTGATGTAAACCCAATAGATACAACAGGTGCCGGAGATCTTTATGCCTCAGGATTTCTTTATGGACTTATTAAAAAGTTTCCATTAGACAAATGCGGACATATAGGTTCAATATTATCAGGAAGAGTTATTGAAGTTATAGGAGCAAAATTGGATAACAATATTTGGACGGAGATAAAAAAGGAATTGGATACTTTTTAATTTTTTA
>JAYEOP010000360.1:1403-10569 GCA_034723125.1 Bacteroidota bacterium
AACTCAGAATTAAAAGCCAAAATTTAGTCCCAGAATAAAAGTATTTGTTTTTCCCTGAAAAATAGGCATTGTATATTTATCCAAAGTTTGCTGGTCTTTTGCAGAAATATTTGAAGAAACAAATTCGGCATGAACAAAAGCATCATGGAATAATTCATATTCCGCACTTAACGAATAAGCTTGTCGCTCCCAGTCAACAGAAGTTAAAAATACTTTACCTGCACATGGATTATCAGGGTCATTACGAATGTCTTCATAATCAGGTCCTTTTTGTGCATACAAATAATCCAATTTTAATCGCAACTTACTTAATGGCTTATAAGTCAATGCTAAATATATTTCTTGTGAATTATCACGTAAGTAATGACCTAAATTATACTGATTTGTTTCAAAAGTAGAAGTAGGATAATAATGCTTATAAACCATTGGGTTTGTTCTTGTATATTCTGTGGTAAATGAAACATTTTGAAGCGGGAAATTACTCAACCTAAAACCCGATTTAAAACCAATCCAGTTTGACTGCTTATCTTTATCCCACATATTACCAAAACTCATTTCATCAATAAATAAAGTTGAATAAATATGTAGATTCTTTATATTTCTTGAACTTAAATCAAAAAATATTTGTGCATTATTTTCATTAGTTGCAGCAATTGTATGCTCAACGGATTTAAATAAAATAAAAGGAATTAAATAAGCAGGCTGAACATTTGAATTAGAATAAACCATTGAATTTCCAACAGAAGCGGTAAAATATTTGAACACATTAAAAGAATACATATTTGCTGCAAAATATTTTGGAAAATACTCATAACGGATTGCACCCCCACCAAAATTTACTATGCTATTACTATCAACTACTTCGGATGTTAGATATCCATGAATATAATTAAAATCAAACCACTTTATTGGATTTAAATGAAGCTTTAATTGAGGAAAAGAAGGAGTACGTCCCGAAAAAATATTTGAACCATTATAATTATTTCCCCATAAAAGATGATCTTTTACAAAACCTACACTTCCCCATGCCCATGAATAATTCAGTCCTCCTCTCATATCACTGTAGTACTTTCCACCTTTATTATCCTCACCCTGTCTTTGTGAAAGCAATGTTGTTTTCATAAATGGTGTGCTAACTTCATTATCTCTAAAACTTACATAAAATCCCCAGTTATCTCCAAGATAAGCATAAGCTTCTGCCCCGCTCCACTGGTGATAAACAAAATCATTTTTATTTTTATAATACTCAAAACCACCAATTGGATTTACCCACATTGTAAATACAGAATCTTTGTGATAAAACATATCAGCTCTTCTTTCATGCTCATTTTTAATTCTCCTTATTCTTTTAATCAGATTATCTTGCTCAAATTTATTACTTAATTCTTTGTAATAATCTTTCAAATAAAAATCAAGTTCTTTTTGTTGCCTCTTGTTCAATATGCTTTTGTAAGAAGATGCTTTTAATAGTTTCTCAGCAATGTAAACACGTGAATATGGTTTGATTGCAGAGTTTATTTCAATTATTTGCATTGAAGCAAGTTCGTCTAAAAATATATAGATGTTTTTATAATTATGATGCACAGGAACAACCTGTGATGAAACATAAAGAGTAAATACTCCAAATAAAAATGTTAAAAGAATTCTTTTCAAAATAGTGTTATTAAAGGTGGGTTCTATAAATACATTTCTTTTAAGAAACAAAGATAATGAATAAGATGCAAGGCACAAATTTTTCTGAATAGCCGTCCGCGTGTCGCTGAAAGCTTTAGCGGAGGCACAAGCTATTGAGCAAAATTTTAACGCAGTCAGATTGTTTATTATCTTTGTTCCCAAAGGGTTTTCAGAGTTTTTCATATACTTCTTTAAAATTTTTAACATTATCCCGATAGTGCTTCAAAATTTTTCATTGTCTATAAAAAACTCTGAAAATCTTAATGCGAATGTATTTATAGAACCCACCTTAAGCATTAATTTACAAAATCAAAGGTACGAAATTATTATAAACTCAGTTAGGTTTAAAGGATGAGAAGTTGAACAGAAAAGTGGTTTAAGTCTTGTGTCTTTCCCTGAAATAGGTTGTCCATAAAATTATTTATTTTCATAGCAACTTTCTTTTACTCACCCTCCTGTCCCTCTCTGCAAGCAAAGAGGGATGATACATTTGATTAAATTTCAACAATAATTTTTGAAAATCAATTTTGTAAAAAAACCTAATACACACAATACTGTAAAAATTTTAACTTTACCGCTTACCTCCTATAATAGTCGGCAGTCAAAAACAGTCTCCAGTCAACAGTCGGCAGTCAAATTCCGAATAAACATAAAGAAGTACTTAAAGTGCCTAGAGTGCCTAAAGTACTTAAAGTTATGTGTTACGAATAAACAGATCCTCCTTCGCTAAAGCTACGGAGGAGAATCTAAACAGATAAACAATTCACCAAATAAACAATTCTTACAACAACAACCCATAAAGTCGTCATTGTGAGGGAGGTACGACCGAGACAATCTCGGGCTTTTTAGCAGAAGTAGTAAAAACAGTCCTCAGTCAGCAGTAGGCAGTCTCCAGCCAGCAGTCAAATTCCAAATAAACAAATCAACAGATAAACAAATAAACAATTCTTTCATCAGATTGCCATCCCGCAAATGCGGGATACCTCCTTCGCAATGACGTTATCTTGGAGCTTTCAAATAAAAAAGTCGGCAGTCTCCAGTTGGTAGCCAAATTACTAATCCTAAAACCTCCAATGTAATAATTTGAGTTTTTACCTTAAATTTTCTCCTCAAGGAGAAAAAACAAAAGAGGTAAAAAAGAAAAAAAACTAAAATTATGGAATCGCTAAAAAATATAAAGTTGAAATTGAACATTTATTTTCATAGCAACTTTCTTTTACTCACCCTCCTGTCCCTCTCTGCAAGCAAAGAGGGATGATACATTTGATTAAATTTCAACAATAATTTTTGAAAATCAATTTTGTAAAAAAACCTAATACACACAATACTGTAAAAATTTTAACTTTCCCGCTTACCTCCTTCTTTATTTATAGAGAAGGCAGGGATGAGTTTATAAAATAAAAAGTTAAAAAATTCGCTATTTCCAGCACCCAAACAAACAATTAAAAAAAAGATTAATTAGTAAATTATAATAAAAAAAAATAAATATATTTAGCCCCAAAAAAAATATTGTTTTTAACTTATTAAACCTTTTTAAGTTCACAAAATATGAGAGTTTCCAGAATAAAAAAACAATTTAAAGAAAAAGAAGAAGCCGAATTGAATGTTGATTTGGATTTATTAAATCCAATAATTCAAAAATACAAAAACAAAAAAGGCAATCTTATTCCAATACTCCAACAAACACAAAGCGTTTTTGGTTACATTCCTGCAGATGCATTTTCTAAAATCTCATTAGAAACAGGACTTAATTTAAGCGATATGTATGGAGTTGCTACTTTCTATTCACAATTTCGTCTCAAACCTGTGGGCAAACACATCGTTAAAATATGCCACGGAACAGCATGTCATGTTCAAAATGCAACTGCAATATCAACTGCATTGGAAGAAACATTAAAAATCAATGACGGAGAAACAACAAAAGACGGTTTATTTACTTTAGAGTCAGTAGCATGTCTCGGTTGTTGTTCTCTTGCACCTGTTCTAATGATCGGAGATGAAACATACGGAAAATTAACACCCAAAAGTGCATCAAAAATTATTAAAGATATTAGAAGAAAAGAAAATAATTAGCAGTAATAATTATGGAAAAAATAAAAGTTATAGTAGGTCTTGGTAGCTGTGGCATTGCTGCTGGAGCAAATAAAGTTTTTGACAAAATTGAAAAATTAAAAGCCGATAAAAATCTTGATTTTGAACTTAAAAAAACAAGTTGTATCGGAATGTGTTATCGAGAACCATTAGTAGAAATAGTAGATGAAAATGGCTCATATACTTATGGTGAAATTGATGAAGACAAAGCTTGTGAAATTATTGAAAGCCATGTTGGAAATAACAGTGTAATTAAAGATTATGTTGTTACTACAGACAAGTTTGAAACCATTGACAACAAATATTTTGAAGGTCAAGTAAAAATTGCACTTCGTCATTGTGGATTAATTGACCCTGAAAACATTGATGAATATGAAGCACAAGAAGGATACGAAGGAATAAAAAAGATTGCAAATAACAATATTTCAGCTACTGATGTTATTCAAACAATCCTTGATTCAGGAATAAGAGGAAGAGGAGGCGGAGGATTTTCTACAGGTTTAAAATGGAAATTTGCTAATAACAACAAATCTGATGAAAAGTTTATAATTTGTAATGCTGACGAAGGAGACCCCGGTGCATTCATGGATAGGTCGGTTCTTGAAGGAGACCCTCATGCAGTTCTTGAAGGGATGATAATCGGAGCTTATGCAATAGAAGCACATCAAGGAATTATTTATTGCCGTGCTGAATATCCCTTGGCTATAATACGATTAAATATTGCAATTGATCAAGCACGAGAGAAAGGTTATTTAGGTAAAAATATTTTTGGGATAAAAGGTTTTGACTTTGATATTTTTGTAAAAGAAGGAGCAGGAGCTTTTGTGTGTGGCGAAGAAACAGCACTTATTGCATCTGTTGAAGGAGAAAGAGGAATGCCAAGAAAAAGACCTCCTTTCCCTGCAGAATCAGGTCTATGGCAACAACCGACTAATATTAATAATGTAGAAACATTTTCAAATATTCCTTGGATAGTTCATCACGGAGCAAAAGAATACTCAAAATATGGAACTGAAAAAAGTAAAGGTACAAAAGTATTTGCTCTTACAGGAAAAATAAATCACGGTGGGCTTGTGGAAGTACCAATGGGTACAACAATTAAAGAAATAATTTACGACCTTGGCGGTGGAATTCAAGATGGCAAAAAATTTAAAGCTGTTCAACTTGGCGGACCTTCAGGAGGTTGTATTCCTGCAAATCTTATTGATACAAAAGTTGACTATGAATCTGTAAATGCTACTGGAGCCATCATGGGTTCAGGCGGTATGGTTGTTATGGACGAAACAACTTGCATGGTGGATATTGCACGTTTCTTCCTTGATTTTACTCAAAAAGAATCATGTGGTAAATGTACTTTTTGCCGAATTGGAACAAAAAGAATGCTTGAAATTCTTACAAGAATTACCGAAGGAGAAGGTAAAGATGGAGATATTGAAAAGCTTGAAGAACTTGCTTATAAAATAAAAGACAGTTCATTGTGCGGTTTAGGACAAACAGCTCCTAACCCTGTTCTTACAACTATTAAATATTTTAGGTCAGAATACGAAGCACATATTTACGATAAAAAATGTCCTGCAGGAAGTTGTACTAGATTATTAACTTATGAAGTTATTGACAAGAATTGTACAGGATGTACCGTATGTGCCATAAATTGCCCTGTAGATGCAATTGAAGGAGAAAGAAAAGGAATACATCATATTGACCAAGATATTTGTATTAAATGTGGTGTTTGTTATACCAAATGTAAATTTGATGCTATAAAAGTTTCATAATTAATTTAAAAACTTAATATTAAAATGAGTAATAAAATAGATATTTTTCTAAACGATAACAAAGTAACAGGATACATAGGTGAAAGTATTCTGGATGTTGCAACTCGTAATAACATTAAAATTCCAACACTTTGTCATGACCCGAGATTAAAACCATATTCATCTTGCTATGTTTGTATTGTAGAAGTTGATGGTATGCGTGGACTTCAACCCTCCTGCTCTACAAAAATTTCTGAGGGTATGAAAATAAAAACAGACACACAAAAAGTATATGAAGGAAGAAAGGCATCACTAGATTTGTTACTAAGTAATCACTATGCCGATTGCATTGCTCCTTGCAAAGATACTTGCCCTGCCGGTGTTGATGTTCAAGGTTATATTTCACTTATTGATAAAGGAATGTATCATGAAGCAGTTGCATTAATTAAAGAAACAAATCCATTACCTGCAATTTGCGGTAGAGTATGTGTTCGCCCTTGTGAAGCAGCATGTCGTAGAAATCTTCTTGATGAAAAAGCTCCGGTTGGAATTGATTACATGAAACGTTTTGTTTCCGATTTTGACCTTAATTCAGCAAATCATTTTAAACCAAAAGTAGAAAAATCTACAGGGAAAAAAGTAGCAATCATTGGTGGAGGTCCCGGTGGTTTATCAGTTGCTTATTTTCTCCAGCAAAAAGGACATCAATGTGATATTTTTGAAGCAGCACCTCATCCAGGTGGTTGGTTACGATACGGTATTCCTGAATACAGATTACCTAATGACATTCTTGATGCAGAAATAAAAACAATTACAGAACTCGGAACAAATATTTATTGCAACAAAGAATTTGGTAAAGATATTAGTTATAAAGAAATTCAAAAAGATTATGACTCATGCATTTTAACAATAGGCTCACAACATGGTACTTTGGTAGGATGCGAAGGAGATGATGCTGAAAATGTTTACTCAGGAATTATTTTCCTTAAAAATATGGAAGTTACTGGCAATAAACCTGACTTTTCAAATAAAAAAGTTATTGTAGTTGGTGGTGGAAATACAGCAATGGACTGTTGTAGAACATCAATTAGACTTGGAAGTACTGATGTAAAAGTTGTTTACAGGCGTACAGAAAAAGAAATGCCTGCAAACCCAATTGAAATCCATGAATCAAAAATTGAAGGAGTTGAATATCTATTTCTTACAAATCCAAAAGTAATCAATAAAGACAAAGACGGGAAGTTAAAATCAATGACCTGCTTAAAAATGAAATTAGGTGAGCCTGATGCTTCAGGACGAAGAAGACCTATTCCTATTGAAGGTTCGGAATATGAAATTGAAGTTGATTATATTTTAGCAGCCATAGGACAAAAAACAAAAATTGATTTTCTTGAAGATATAAATACAAATACTATTAATGGGGAATTAAAACCAAACAAATGGGGAGACATTGATGTTAATCCAAAAACATTACAAACAGGAATAGAATCAGTATTCGCTGCTGGTGATGGAGTTAGCGGTCCTGCTACAATTATTGAAGCAATAGCTCAAGCACAAATAGCTTCATTAAGTTGTCATCAATATCTTACAGGACAAGAAATAAAACCTAAAAAGAAAGAATTTTTAAGCAAGAAAAGTAATTTCAAAGAACAAATTCCTGAAGATTACGAAAACAATTTTAAAAATCAAGAACGCGAAGAAATGCCAACTCTTGATGCAGGCAACAGAATCAATTTTGCAGAGGTTGAACTCGGATATGAAAGTGAAGATATTGTCCAAAATGAATCAAAAAGATGTCTTGAATGCGGATGTACTGAATATTTCACTTGTGATCTAAAAAAACATTCAACTGAATATGATGTAGATCAAACAAAATTTGCTGGAGAATTCAATGAATATGCCATTGATTTTTCACATCCATTTATAGAAATTGATAACAACAAATGTATTTTATGTTCAAGATGTGTACGAATATGTAAGGAAGTAGTTGGAGCAAATGCCTTAGGATTGGTTAACAGAGGATTTGATACTTATGTTGCACCAAGTATGGGAAAATCTCTTACAGAAACTACATGTGAAAGTTGCGGAATGTGTATTTCTAGCTGTCCTACAGGAGCAATTACAGAAAACTTTGATTTTAAGCCGGGACCCGTTGAACTTGAACAAGTTGAAACTATCTGTAACTACTGCTCAATTGGTTGTAAAATTACTCTTAATCACAAAAACAACTTTGTAATGAAGGTTACAGGGGCAGAAGGTGAAATTAACAAAACTGCTAATATTTGTCGTTATCCAAAATTTGGTTATCAATATTTTAATGATAGTAACAGAATAACAAAACCATTATTAATGGTTGTTGGAAAGTATAAAGAAATAAGTTTTGATGAAGCCTTTGATATCATTCACGATAAAATCAAAAATGTAAATGCTGATGAAAATGCATTTTATGCAGGAGCAAGACTTACAAATGAAGAAATGTACCTTATTAGTAAGTTAGCAACTATTGGTGCAAAAACCAATAACGTTTCAAACTTTCATTATCTTGACAGAGGATTTGGATATGCAAATAATTCTGTATCTAATGTGCCTTTCGACCAAGTTAAAGGTGCAAGCAAATTTTATTTTATTGGTTCAGAAATAAATAATGATAACGCTGTTCTTGGATTTGATATTTATGATAGTTGTTTCCAAAATTCAATTCCAACACTAAATATTACTACTCATGAAAAGAGCACAATGGCTCACAAAGTTGATAAAACTTTAAAAATTAAATCTTATTATTACTTTGTAAAATCCATTAATCACTATTTATTATCCAAAGGACTGGAAAACGCATTATTTATTAAAGATAATACTGTTGATTTTGAAAATTATAAAACTGATTTATTAAAATTAAATTTTGAAGAAATTGTAAAAGCATCAGGTATTGATAAAAAAACAATTATTGAATTTGCAAAAGAATTCAATCTTGAAATGAATGCAATTATCGTATTTTCTGAAAAAGAAGTATCAGCAAACACAAGTTACGAATTATTTAATCTTGCATTAATAACAGGCAAGCTAGGAAAAACATCAAGCGGACTTATTGCTCTTAAAGAAAAAAACAATTCACACGGATTATTTGATATGGGAATGTTCCCTGAGTTAGGAATTGGTGGAGTATCAGTTGATAATAAAGAGCTAACTGACAAAATTAAAGAGAAATGGAAACTCAAAACATTAGCAAAACCTCTTTCAACTTCTAACAAGGAATTACTTGAAAATGGAAAGTTGAAAAACATATTAATTTTCGGAGAAGATCCAATTGGCACAGCAATAAAGAAAGCAGAAGTATCCGAATGGTTTAAAGATGCTGAATTTGTTATGGTTCAAGATTACTTTATGACTGAAACAGCTAAAAATGCTGACTTAATTTTACCTGCCTCCTTCCCTATTGAAACAGGTGGTAGTTTTACAAATACTCAAAAAGTAATTCAAAACTTTGAAAAAGTAACGGAAGCAAAAATTTCAAAAACATCTTACGAACAATTACTTTCATTATTAGAAAAATTTGGTTCAAATAGTTTAAAAAACCTTGATGATGTTTCTATAGAAGCAATTTCTATGTTACCAATAAAAACTGAAAAAGAAAAATTTGAGTTTATCAAAAC
>JAYEOP010000361.1 GCA_034723125.1 Bacteroidota bacterium
GAGTTCATAATGATAATTTTTTTTTGTGCAAAGGTATTTAATTTTTTCTTCCATTCGCAAATTGGCATGTACAAAAATATTTTTTTAAAATGGGAGGATTTAGCTTGATAATTTTTGAGAGTATAATTTAAATTAATGCATAAACTCAGAGAAAAAATACTCAATAGGAGGACCCGAATATTCAACATTGCTCAATAGCAGATAATTACCATCAGGTTTCTGAATAGATTGTACAATCTTTTGATCGTTTGCTTTTGAATAATATATTGTTTTAACAAACGAAATTTTGTTACCATGAAAATACTAATGTAGAATTTCGGTATCCGGATTTGTTTTGATGCCATTTTTTAAACGATGAACCACTACTTTGTGCCCAATTTGCAAATTTATAATGTGCATTAATTATTGGTGTTTTTTCGCTTGGATAGTCAAAAGCGTCAACAATATTTATTGCCCATGGTAGGTTATTGTCGGTTTTGTAATATCTGCCTATTACGGGTTTACTGTCATCACTTGATGTTTGAAAAAGGTCTGTATCGGCTTTATCGGTAGGAGCTTTGTTCGGTAAATGCACTTCAATATCTCTGTCTGCATCAACAATTATAAAGGGATTGTAAGGTGGAATTCCAATGTCTTGCGGGTCAACAGGGTCGTCAAGTTTTATTACTATGTTCATTGTATCTGGTGTGTTGGTTGGATTAGTTTTTATAGTATTTATAAATGAATGACTTATTGGTGGAAATTGATCGTAAGCATCATCAAAAACTATTACAACTGCTCTTGACTGTCCTGATTCAAGATTATTGGAGGCTAAACTAATGTAACTCTCTGTAAGATTAAAACCTGTTACTGATGTTACATTAGAGGGTAAAATTTTCATTTCAAAACCAAAACCATTATGATTGCCAGCTCCTATAGCTTTAATAATATATTTAGCTTTTATTTCAACAACTTCATTATCTCCATTTGAAATTTCATTTATTTGATAATCAATAACAAGGTCATTAAAGTCAAAGTCTCCTTTACCAGGCCATAAGTCCTCAAAAGCGAGAGTGCCAAAAGTTGTTTCTGAAGGGTAAAAATTATCAAATGCTTTTGACTTGTCATTTGGATAATCATCAAAATTATCTGACACACCATCCTTATCCCCATCATTATCAGAATAGCTAATCATTTCTAAATTAGAAGTTTCAGGAGCAGTAATTGGGTTTGAAGTTACAAAAAATATAGCATCATTGAAGTCATTATCACACCATCCATCTCTATTTAAATCTTCAAATCCAAGTAGAATAATGTCTCTACCAGGGTCAACAAGAAGAACGTTGTGTATTCTTTTGCTACTTGTACTTTCGGGATTTAAGGCAGGATTTGAATAATAAATATTACCACTTGTTTTTATCTGCCCGTTTCTCCAGCCATTTGCCAATAATGCCCAACCTATGCATGTGTTTTTATCAAAAGTACCAATTTTAACTTTGTTCCCTGAATACAATCCACCACCTGAATATTTAAACGACACATTTGGGAAAATTACTGTTAATGTATCAATTTCACTTACCGAGCTTGGTGCACTGTCTTTTGGGTAAGTGTAAAATAAAAGAACATTTCTGTATCCGGCTCCTTCATGTACAAAAGTTACCCAAACATCAGCATCTTTATTTAAAACAAGATTTGTTTCATTTCCGATTGCAAGGTATTCAGGATTATATTGTGGTACAGGACGATATTCGGGTAATGAAGAATTAATATCTTGTAAAAGCGAATTGCTTATATTATCATTCGGGCTTATAAGATAATTAGGGACTCCCTGATTATTATATGTCCCAAGATATTTTAAAACAGCATTGGTTCCTGCAAGTTTTTTTGAAGGTGTAATTGATGATGTTTGATTCATTGAACTTCTGTTTCGGCTTTGCTTGCCTCCAAATGTATAAATAATAGAATTGTTTACTACAGGTAGTTTTACTAAATTTGCTAGTCCTATAAAATCAGTTCCTACAACAACTTCATTTATATAAGAAGGTATAGTTCTCTTTATGTGAAAAGCTCCATTGTAATCAGATAATCCGCTTATTAAACGAGTTCCACCGCTATCGGGGTAATCGGTGTAAACGTCAAATCTAACTTTAGTTATTGGGTTATCACTATTGTCAAGAGCGTACAAATTTATTTCTGTTTCATCAGAAGTGTTGTAATTAAAATTATCAGCAACAACAAGCTCATTCATTGATTCTACGTTGTTGTTCGGTTTTGGTGGAGGATTATTAATATTTTCTTTACATGCTGTGAAAATTATTATTAATGCAACCAAGCTTAATTTTAGTATTTTCATGATTTTATAGTTTTAATTGTTTAAAAGTACATTTTATTTTTTTCAGATTATAAAAGTACGTCTCTAAAAACACTATTTCCAAATATTTTTTAAAAATTATTTTATA
>JAYEOP010000362.1 GCA_034723125.1 Bacteroidota bacterium
GCCAATATGAGTGCTTTTGAACTAAAATTCAATAAAGGTTATTGGTATATATCCACAACTGTTGGTATTTATGTTAGCATGGATGGAATCAATTGGTACAAAGAAGCAACTACTCCATATTATTTGGGAATGATAACATTAAAAATGCAATTTGTTGAAGATGATATCTTTCTTGGCACTTTTGGAAATGGGGTTTGGAAATATACACATAAAAAGGTTGATGCAGGAGCAGATATTTATTATTGCAAAGGAGATAGTGTTACTTTAACAGCAACCGCTCCTGATTTAAATTTTACATGGTGTTGTGGATTAGGAACAAATAAATCAGTTACAATAGCACCTACAGGAATAAAAAATTATGTAGCATCAGCAACAGATATTTTTGGACTTACAACTTATGATACAGTTGCAGTTATTGAATATCCCTTACCAAATCTAAAATTCAGCATTGATGACACTATTCAATGTTTATCGGGAAATAAAATAAATATTGTTAACAATTCATCAGGAGCTGTTTCCTATGTATGGAAGTTTGGAGATGGAACAACTTCAACAACTTTTCATCCAAGTCATTCATATTCGTTTTATCAGGATACATTTGAAATTACACTTATAGGCACAACAGGTAAAGGTTGTATAGATTCTATCAAGCATTATGTGTTTTTTAACGAACAACCTGTTGTCAGCATTTATGCTGCTGGAGACACATCTGTTTGCCAAGGCGATAGTGTAACAATGTACGCAAATACAGGCACAAATATTAGTTATCAATGGTATAAAAATAACATAGCAATAAATGGTGCTAATCAACCCTTTTATGTTGCTATTCAATCAGGGAATTATTCAGTTGAAATAACCAACAATATTTCAGGATGTTCTAATAAATCAAAAAGTATAGAAATTACTATTTACCAAACTAATTATAATCCTAATTTTACTGCTTCGCCAAGAAATCCAACATGGAGTGTAGCTCAACAACAATTTAACTTAGTAGCATTTACAAACTTAACACTTAATCCTAGCAATTTTAATTTCACATGGTTATTGGGCGATCAAAATACCTCAAATCAATCAGATCCTTTTTACAATTATAAGTTCAACGGTTTATATTCTGTTTCATTAATAGCACAGCACATAAACACCGGTTGTCAGGATACATTTACTCGCGAAGATTACATCATGTGTCAGGGAGGTTCTGCTAATCCATGCCCTATTACTGTTAATATTACATACTCAGGCTCCCCATTAATTTGTAAAAATGATAGTTTTTTAATTACAGCAACCACAACAGGTAATAATTTAAATTACATTTGGACACACGAAGGAACTGTTCTTACACAAGAAGATACTTCTTTTGTTTATGCCAAGAAAAGTGGAAGATACCAAGTTATAGTTTCCGATCCCAATTGTTCTGTTACTTCCCTCCCATTTTACCTAAATCATTATCCAATGCTTGAACCAATTATTTATGGCGAAGGAAACATACGCCCATGCACCAATGATAGCATGAAACTTTTTGTAACAACCTATTATAAAGATTACTATTGGTCAACTGGTGATTCTGGAAAATTTATTTATACTCATAATTCCGGAGATTATACAATCACTGTAACCGGTGTACATAACTGTAAAATAACATCTCAGCCATTTACTGTTAATGCATCCCTTTTAAACGCCCCCGAAATATGTATTGTAACAGTTGATAGTGCCACAAAGAAAAATGTAGTAGCATGGGAAAGACCATCATCAAATATTATTATTGGCTACAATATTTATAAAGAAACTTATCAAGCAAATATTTATCAACTCATAGGTTATCGTCCTTATGACTCATTAAGTGTTTTTGTTGACACAAATTCAAAACCAAGACAATGGTCAAGTAGGTATAAAATCACACTGATTGATACTTGCAACACTGAATCACCACCAAGTCCACATCATAAAACTATACACCTTTTAGCAAACAGTGGAACTTCAGGTGAAAACAATCTTATTTGGAGTCATTATGAAGGATTCAATTTTAGTTCGTATAAAATATACAGAGGAACTTCACCTTCCAATATGGTACTGTTAGATTCAATTCCAAGTAATTTAAACAGTTACTCCGATTTAACTCCGCCAACAGGATTAGTTTTTTATCAAGTTTCTGTTATTGCTCCCGACACATGTTCCCCTTCTGTTTTCCGTGGACAAACAACCTCAGGACCTTTTAGTCATTCATTATCTAATCTAAAAGATTACAATCCTGATAAAAAAGATTATTTATCAGTATCAAATGATACTATAAATTTTGATTCAACAGGAGGAATTATTTTACTTGACGTTTTTACTACTTTAGCAAGCTGGTCTTCTGTTTCTGATAAAACATGGCTAAGCATTAATGATGATATTTCAAATGCAAGAATTTCGCTTACAGCTCAAGCATTTAGTGGACCCGGTGTGAGAAATGCAACTGTAACAGTAAGTGGAAATAGCGTTGATGATTTTATTATAAAAGTTATTCAATCAAGTGTTGTAGGCATTAAAGAAAATATTCAAAATAATAATATTCTGATTTATCCGAACCCTTTTAACAATTTCTTTTATGTTTATTTTGAAGAAACTATGGAAGTATCTCAAATTGAATTAATTGACATTAGTGGAAAAATCATTCAAACTTTTAAAAGCCCAAAAGATAATTTGCTAAAAATAAACAGAAATGAAATTTCAAAAGGAATGTATTTTTTGAGAATTACTTCTGACAAAGTATTTGTTGCAAAAATAATTGCAAATTAATGGAGGTTTTATAATTACATGCACAAATATAGCTTTTAAAAGCACTTTTTTTAAGAACGGGGGGCGTAAATCTGATACTTGCAATGGCAAGAACTCCTGTTTGTGCAAGCAAGTTTGATTATAAAAATGATATAAAAAAATGACTGATACTGAAAAGATAATTGCAGAATTAATAACTTATCAAGACTCTGATGCAGTGAAAGGGATGGCAAGTTTTGGAATAAATCCTGACAAAACTTTAGGAGTAAGAATTCCGATATTAAGAAGTATTGCAAAAAGATATAAGAAACAACATAAAATAGCTTTGGAATTGTGGAAAACAGAAATCCATGAAGCAAGGATACTTGCCTCTATGGTTGATGATCCAAAATTATTGACAGAGGAACAAATGGAAAATTGGGTTGTTGATTTTGACTCATGGGATATATGCGATCAGGTAATAATGAATTTGTTTGAAAAGCGAAAAGACCTTGCCTATAAAAAACCTTATGAATGGTGCAGAAGGGATGAAGAATTTGTAAAAAGAGCAGGATTTGTTCTCATTGCTCGTCTTGCCCATAGTGATAAAAATGCTGATGATAAAAAATTTGAACAGTTTTTTCAATTGATTATATCAAAAGCTGATGATAACAGAAATTTTGTAAAAAAAGCTGTCAATTGGGCTATAAGGCAAATAGGGAAACGAAACTTATCAATGAATAAAGCCACCTTAGAACTTTCAAAAAAAATTCAGAAAATGGATTATAAAAGTGCAAAATGGATTGCAAATGATGCTATTCGTGAATTAACGGATGAAAAAATATTAGAGAGATTCAGGATGCAAGATGCAGGATGCAAAATTCAGGATGCAAGATGCAGGATGCAAGATGCAAGATGCAGGATGCAGGATGCAGGATGCAGGATGCCCAGACGGGCTAACTTCGTGTCGCAGGATGTAGGATAAAGATTCATAATGAAAGAATGTAGAGACAAATCACGATTTGTCTAAACCCAGCACAAAGAAAAAAAACACAAAACAATAATTAGATTCAGGATGCAAGATTCAAGATGCAAGATTCAGGATGCAGGATTCAGGATGCAGGATTCAGGATGCAAGATTCAGGATTCAGGATGCAAGATGCAAGATGCAAGATGCAGGGTGCAGGGTGCAGGGTGCAGGATGCAGGATGCAGGATTCAGGTGCATAATGAAAGAATGTAGAGACAAATCACGATTTGTCTAAACCCAGCACAAAGAAAAAAAACACAAAACAATAATTAGATGCAAGATTCAGGATGCAGAATTTATGTTATTGTTTTTTAATAATTTTTTTTTCGTTCTTTGCGTCTTTGCGTCTTTGCGAGAACAAATAAATTGGATGCAGGATGCAAGATGTGAAAAACATCTATTACTAATTATTAATCTTTAGCAATTTTCATTTTATTTGTTGTGTTTACAAATAGAATATTTCCAATATTATCATAACCGATAAAAATTTCTTTTCCCAATTTCTTAATTTGTTCTTCTTTGAAACCAACAATAGTAAGATCAGAACCTTCTGAGTTTTTACAAATTATACTTTGAATGCTTTCATTTTCTTTTTGTGAAATAATATTAATATTAGAATGTGAAATTGGTAAGTGTCCCGATTTTATTAATTCAAACATTTTGTCTCTGGCATTTTCAATTCCCTCAATAGGATAAACCGCAAATATTTTTATTTCAGCATCTTTCCAGTCTTTATGTCCTAAAATTATATATCCTAAAAGTATCATAAGATTGGCGTTATTGTAATCTTTTGCCGTAATCCAAATATGAATTTCACTTTTATAACCAAATTCTTTTGATGAGCTACCAAGGATACAAACATCAAAATCTATTGATTTAATAAGTTGAAAATTATCAATTATATATTCAATGTTTTCAGGTTCTTTTTTATCAAATTCAAACATAATCATATTGTTTTCTTTGCCTGAAACACTTGGTAACTGAATCACTTGTGCAATTGCAGAAGTAATGGATGGGCTAATTAAAGTGTCAATATATACGTTGCTTTTACTTGCTTCCGCAAGTTTTATCAGTTTTTCACGAACAGTTTTAGATTCTTTATTTGATTGTTTTGAAAGATAGCCTTTTATGTAATGAATATGAACTCCAAAACCATATTTGTAAGAAAACCATTTTAA
This sequence comes from Bacteroidota bacterium, assembly GCA_034723125.1. Lineage (NCBI taxonomy): Bacteria > Pseudomonadati > Bacteroidota > Bacteroidota bacterium. The sequence continues at coordinate 4,941 of JAYEOP010000362.1, forward strand.
TAATTCAAAGGCACTAAATCGCTTAAAAGAATCGCTTGTAATACAAACTACAGAAGGTCTCCAACTACTGGAAACCCCTTTGTTATCCGATTTCTGAAGAAAAATTCTTAGTTTCCTTGTTGTTTGAAAAATAAATCCTTGAAAAATATTAGCAACGCCTGATCTATCTTGATGATAGTAAGAAATTAAGCTGTAAATACTTATTATGGAAACAAGTGAAAGTATTGCATAAGGTAAGTTCATTTTGAACATTAACCAAAAACTTAAAATAGCTCCAATTAGAGAAAATTGCCATTTTGATTTAAATGATGGTCTGTATGCGGGGTCTGCCGCAAAATGTTCTAAAAATGAGATAGCACAAATAGCTCCGTAAGTGATTATAAAAAACATTGAAATTATCTCTGCAATAAAGTTGATGCTACCAATTGAAACAAAAAAGAAAGCAATTATGATTGTAAATAATGATGCATTACGTGGTTCATTTGTACCTATTTTTCCACGAGCTATCCATTTATTTATTTGTGGTAATTTAAAAATATTATCAGCACCTATTGCCTGTAGTGTTCGTGGTGCAACCATAATTGAACCAAGTGCTGATGAAATTGCTGCTGCTGCAAGTCCAATAGGAATAATTGGTCCCCAAACAGCAATTTTGCTCATAATAAGTTGATCATTGGCTAATTGTTCAGGACTTGCACATGCAGTTAATTTATATGCTGCAAAAATATAAACAACTATTCCTGTAAAAGTAGCCGAGATAACTCCTAAGGGAATAGATTTTTTTGGGTTTTTTAAATCTCCTGACAGTCCGAGTCCAGCAATGAGTCCTGTGAATGCAGGAAAAATAATTATAAAAACATAAAAGAAATCGTCAGGTTTGGAAACTGTTTCTCTTAAATTTGGTACATAATCGGGATCAATTGGGCTACCAATGAAAAACAAAAATAATGAGATAAAAAGTATTACTGCTACAACATATAAGGCTTTCATTCCCATATTTGCTCCGCGTGATATTATCAAAAAAGATAATAATATCATTACAGGAATACTTATTATTCTGACATCGTGAAAGTTGGTGCCAAATTTTTGATTAACAAAATCAAACACAGGATTAAAAGCTTCTGCAAATGCAATTACATAAAATGAAACACTTATAGCTTGTGATAAAAATAATGCAACACCTACAGCACCACCAATGTTGAGTCCAAATGAACGTGAAATGATGTAATAAGCCCCACCTCCTTCTACACGCTGGTTTGTAGCTATTTCGGCAATAGCCATAGCAGTTGGTACTGTTACAATATGACCAATTACAATTAGACCTATTAGCCCCCAGAAACCAACATGTGCTGCTGCATATCCAAAACGCAAAAATAGTACGGCACCTAAAATCGTTGTAACAGTAGTTAGATAAACAGGTAAAGTTCCAAAGCCTATTTTCTTGTTAGATACTTCCATTATTTTTATTTTGCTTAAGGGAGATTCTATAAAATAAATTTACATAAGGGAGATATTATAAATAACATCTCTTGATACAGTCAAAAAAATGACTATCAAATCATTTGCATAATAATCTTTACAATATTTTCTGCACCATCAGCGATTTGACCAATTGTTGCGTCAAGCATGTAGCATGGTGTTGTAACAACTTTATGTTTTTCATCCACAATTACTTGACCATGGTCAGTTAATTTATGAACTCCGTCCATTTTTTCAATACCTTCTGCAGTTTCTTTATCTTTCCCGATAGTAACTTCCAAATCTTCTCCTATTACTTTTGTAATCAGGGCAGGTGAAATACAAAGTGCACCTATTGGTTTATTCATTTCAACAGTACTTAATATTGCTTTGGAAATTCTCGGGTCAACGGAACAATCAGCACCATCAAATGCGAATGTACATAGATTTTTTGCTACTCCAAAACCACCGGGAAAAATTAGAGCATCAAACTTTGATGGTTTGTATTCAGTTAATTTATGAATATTTCCTCTTGCAATCCTTGCCGATTCTATCAATACATTTCTTGATTCCGGCATTTCTTCTCCAGTAATATGATTTATAACATGATACTGTTCAATGTCGGGTGCAAAAATTGTATATTCAGCACCTGCTCTATTAATTGCAAGCATTGTTAATACAGATTCATGAATTTCCGAACCATCAAAAACTCCGCATCCTGATAAAATTATTGCTATCTTTTTCATATCTTAAATATCTTTTATTAAGTAAAATTAATAGTGCAAATTACAATTTTGAAAACAATTATCCAAAACTATTAATTTGTAGTCATTTAATTTTTGACTATTTTCATTATCACAATATTTGAATTGTTTGTTATTTTTAAAATATAAATACCTTTCTTAATATTTTGAATATCAATCTGATTACTTTGTTTAACTAATCTTTTTGATAAAATTAATTTCCCCTCACTATTATATAAATAAGCTAATGAATTTTTATAAAAATTGTTTTTAAAAACAATGTTTAATTCTTCGTTAGCGGGGTTTGGAAATATTAGATAATTGTTGTTAATAGAACTTTCAAAAATAGCATCCGGTTCAAAATAATAAGAATCCGATGTGGCAGAACAACCGTGAATGTTATTAACAATTACATAATAATCTCCTTTTGTAGTAGGATGATATGAATCTCCTGTAGCAGATACGATAATTCCTGTAGAGTTGTACCATTGATTACCTGTCATTAGGCTTGAATAAAGTGTATCTCCATTTTGAAAGATTAATGGCTTAGGAGGATTTTCATAAACATTTACATCCATTTCTTTTTTCGCAGAAATGCAACCTTTGTCGTCAATAATTAATGAAACATTTTTTGTTCCGCTACCGCCCCAGCGAATTGTGTAAGGTCCTTCTCCTGAACCTGAAACAATGAACCCTGATGAAAAGTCCCATTGATAATTTGCAGTTGTTGAGGCATAACCTGTAAAAGTTATTATGTTGTCTTTGTTTACACAAATGGAAGTATCGGCAGTAAAAGTTGCCACAGGAATTGGTATAACATTTACAATAACATCAGTTTGAGTAGAGGTACAGCCGTTTTCACTAACAGTTAGACTTAGATTTTTGTTCCCTCCTGTTCCCCAGTAAAGGATGTATGGTCCTTGACCACTACCTGAAATTATTGTAGCTCCTGAAAAAATCCAATTGTATATTGCTGAGGATGAGCCTGTACCTGTGTAATTTATTGTGTCGTGTTCTCCTTGGCAAACTTTTGTTCTTGTAAGAAAAGTAGATGTAGGTCCTTGATTTACCTGAACATTTTTTGAGTTTTGAGTAGAAGAACATCCGTTTTCCGAAACAGTAAGCGTAATATTTTTTGAACCTCCTGATGTCCAATAAACAATATATGGTCCTTGTCCTGAACCTGATACAACTGTTGCTCCGCCAAAATTCCAATTATATGTTGCTGAAGAAGAGGATGAACCTGTGTAGGTAATTGTGTCAGGATCATAAGTGCAAATCGGAGTAATTACAGTGAAACTTGCATCGGGAGTTGTTGTTACATTTATTTGTTTTGATGTTTGTGATGATGTACAATTATTTTCAGTAACTGTTAATGTAAGATTTTTCTTTCCTTGAGTTGACCAATTTAAAATATATGCTCCTTGACCTGAGCCTGAAATAATTGTTGCTCCGTCAAAATCCCACTTATAAGTTGCACTTGAAGAAGCATTGCCTGTGTAAGTTATTGTATCATTTGCAGTTGTGCATATTCCTGCGGATGCAGTAAAGGAAGATGTTGGTGTTGTATTTACTGTAACATTATGAGTTGTTTGAGTTGATGAGCATCCGTTTTCTACAACTACAAGGCTAACATTTTTTACTCCTCCGTTTGCCCATCTTAAAACAATTGGTCCTTGTCCACTTCCTGAAATAATGCTTGCTCCATCAAAATCCCAATTATAAGTAGCGGATGATGATGCTGTACCTGTATAATTTATTGTGTCTTTTGTATTACTGCAAATTATTAAGTTATTGATGCTAAATATTGAATTTGGTGTTGAAAATACATTTATACTTGCATTTGTTTGTGTGGATGTGCATGAGTTTTTACTTACTGTTAATGAAACATTTTTTGTTCCTGTAATTGCCCAATTTAAAATATATGGTCCTTGTCCTGAACCTGAAATTATTGTAGCACCATCAAAATCCCATGTATATGTTGCTGTGTTATCTGCATTTCCTGTGTAAGTAATTGTATCATTAGAAGCTGTGCAAGAGTTTGAATTGTAATTGAAAGTTGAAGTTGGAATTTGATTTACAGTAATATTTATTGCACTTGATGTTCCAATGCAAGAGTCTTGGTCTTTTACTGTTAATGTAACGGAAATTGTTGTTTTTACATAAATACTTTGTGTTGTATCTGATGTTGACCACAAATATTGAGAATAGCCTGATGGTCCGCTTAATTTAACACTGTCTCCTGCACAAATTGATGTACTTCCGCTTACTGTAATATTGGGAGTAAAACTTTGGCAAACAATTGCTTTTCGTATAACATGATTATCTTGATCGGCTATGTAAAGGTTGCTGTCTGTAGGATTTAAAACAATAGATTTGATATTATAAAAACGTGCAGTTGTTCCGTTTCCATCTTGATAGCCCGAAGTACTTAATTGTGTGCTACCAACGTATGTACTTAATGTATTCCCATCATATTTCCTTATTCTATGTTGGTCGGAAATAAAATAATCATTGTTAAGAATAACTAAATCGGAAGGTGTCCAAAGACCACTTACAACAGTACTCACAATATTAGTTGATAGGTCTATTTTTCTAATTGCCGAATTAAAAAGGTCGGCAACAAAAAGGTTTCCGTTATGATAAATTATTCCTGTCGGGTAATTAAATTTTGCAACTGTAGTTGCATTTCCATTAACATTTCCTGATTGTCCTGCTTGTCCTGCAAATGTTGTAACAGCTCCTGATGGAGTGATTTTTCGTATTACATGATTTCCTTGGTCGGCAACATAAAGGTTTCCATTTCCATCAACTGCAACATCAGTAGGTCCTTGAAATTGTGCTACTGATGCCGAGCCATTTGCATAGCCCGGATATGATGTGTAATTTAGACCTGTTGCTGTATGTTTTCCTGCAAACACAGTAACTGCTTGGGCATTACCAATACTTGTAAAAGCAGATATTTTTCGGATAACATGATTATTTTTGTCAGCAACATAAATTTCATCATTGGGTCCTATTGCTATTCCTGAGGGAGCATTGAATTTTGATGTAATTCCACTTGCATTATAAAATCCTGCTTGGTTGTAAGCACCTGCCCTTGCATAAATTAGCCCATTTGAATAAAGCATTTTTATCACATGTCCTCCCGATTCACTTATCCATAAATTACCTTGGCTATCGTAAGCAAGTCCATAAGGTTTGTTAAATTTTGAAGAAGATTTGTTCAATCCACTTGTATAACCTAATGTTTGAGCGGTTCCTGCGTATGTGCTTACTTGCTGTGTGTGAGCAATTGAAATACAAAACACTAAAATCAATGAGGAAATTATTGCTTTTTTCATAATTTTTTAATTTTGGTTTATAATTATTTTAATGA
>JAYEOP010000363.1 GCA_034723125.1 Bacteroidota bacterium
CTAAATTTTCCTCATCCGCCAACTGACTTGCTACTGGATCAAATGGCGCATGCATTCCCGGCACCCAATCATCGCCAATCATTGCTCGTAAATCTTTCCAAGACATCTTATTAACTTTCTGTGCATCCGGAAATTTATTCGGATCCTTATCATAAATATAATCAATATTCGATAAATTGATAATCTTTTTAATTCCTAAATATTTTGCTAAAAGAGCTGTTGCATAATCAGTCGAACGTCCTGGTCGCCATCCCGCTGCAATCATAATTGGCTCCTTACTTTTATAAAAATCTTCAAGATCGTGCGGATTTGTATTAATCCGTGGATAAGCATAGTCCCTAAAAATTGTCCGAATTAAATGACCATTTAACCGCGTTGCATGAATCCCTAACCAATCTTTGTCCTCAGCAGTCAAACCATCAGCAATTGCTTCCGCTGATTCATTGTACCGCCGACAAGTCTTCCCACCACCTGTAGTTAAAACAAATTTTTGATCTCTTTCTTCAATCTGATCAATGATAATTTTGCGAAACTTTTTTAAAAAATCAACATCAATCTGCTCAGGTACAATTAAAGACCCGCCCAAGTTAATAATGAAAGTATTTTTCTTTTGCATAAATTTATTTAATTAATTATACCATTAATCATAATAAACCAAAAACCAAAAAAACTCAAATTGAGAGTGAATTCATCTAAAAATACACACAATAACATAATCACTCAATAACATCAGTGATTCATTTTATTCTTTGATATATTTTTTCAAAAACAAAAAACACTTCATTTTATAAAAGTATTGTTAGATACACAACGTCTAGCATTGACCTACTCTCACCCAAAGGGCTACCATCGGCGCTGGAGGGCTTAACTGCTGAGTTCGGTATGGGATCAGGTGTAACACCTTCGCCAGAAACACTAGACGTTCTACATCCAACAAAAACTTTTTAAATAAAGTGTTTGAAATAACTTTTCATTTATCCTGTCTTGATAAAAAATACCAAGAACAGGATAAATTAAAGTTAATTTTTGAAATTTATATTTATGAGTATGTTTCACTTACAAAGATAAAGGTATACCTTTTCCATCAAATTTTCCTAAATTGTCAATTCTTAAAAACAAATAAAAGAAAAAAGTTATTGATATATTAGTACTCCTCGACTTAACATCTCACGATGCTTATATCTAGAGCCTATCAACCTAGTCATCTTCTAGGATATCTGTGCCTTATCTTGGGAGTGGCTTCCCGCTTAGATGCTTTCAGCGGTTATCCATTCCAAACTTAGCTACTCGACAGTGCTCCTGGCGGAACAGCCGATACACCAGAGGTTTGTTCTTTCCGGTCCTCTCGTACTAGGAAAGACTTCCCTCAAGCACACACGCCTACAGCAGATAGAGACCAACCTGTCTCACGACGGTTTGAACCCAGCTCGCGTACCTCTTTAAATGGCGAACAGCCATACCCTTGGGACCTGCTCCAGCCCCAGGATGAGATGAGCCGACATCGAGGTGCCAAACTCCTTCGTCGATGTGAACTCTTGGAAGGAATTAGCCTGTTATCCCCGGGGTAACTTTTATCCGATGATCTTCCGCGCTACTACAAGCCACGGTCGGTTCACTAACTTATACTTTCGTAACTGAGCGACGTGTATGTCTTTCAGTAAAGCTGGCTTGTGCGTTTGTACTATCAGCCCGATTTCCATCCGGACCTAGCCAACCTTTGTAAGCGCCTCCGTTACAATTTAGGAGGCGACCGCCCCAGTCAAACTACCCACCAGGCACTGTTCCTGCACCGGTAGCTATATTTAACATGAGAAAAAAGTCGTTAATATTTATCATCAGACGATTATTATTAAAATTTTAATTTAAAAACTAAAATTATTGATAATTATTAAATTTAATATATTCAGTTCAATTCTATAAACCTAAGATTCCCTTCCCTTCCATTTATTTTGATTACAAAATAAATTCCGGCCGGGAATGACAATCTTTTTTGTTTAGTGTTTTTAGAAAAGATTATTATGAATAATATTAAAAATAACATAGTAAGTGAATATTTTGAACTTGAAAAAATATTTAAAAATAAATTTTCACGCCAAAAATTCCTCCGTACAAAACATAGTCAAAAAAACTATACTTTGCCTTCGAAGGACCTTACTATTCGCCTGTTGTTAACATTAACCTTTTTTCTTAGATTATAAAAATATAAAATTTTAAATAATCTGTTAAATACACCTAACGGTGCAAGGTTAGAATCAAAACTTCAGCAGGGTGGTATTTCACTGATGACTCCATTATCTCCTGAAAGATAACTTCAAAGTCTCCCACCTATTCTCGGCAACTAAAACTCTAATTCAATGCCAAGCTATAGTAAAGCTCCACGGGGTCTTTTCGTCTAGCTGTAGGTAGACGGCATCTTTACCGTCATTGCAATTTCA
>JAYEOP010000364.1:0-2349 GCA_034723125.1 Bacteroidota bacterium
CGGCTGATCCCTCCGGACAAGTATTCCTTCGTTAAAAAACGGCTAACAAAGTGCAGCTCTCACAATTTATCCCGCACCTTTTGTTCGGGACATAAACCAAGCGGGTCTTACGAAAGCATTCGGCACAGGCTGTACTTGGCGGTTCATTAGATAAAAGAAAAAAATAATTGTGTTTTTGTTCCTTTAACTGGATACTTTTCGGTTAAGATATCCAATAAGCCAGGCTATGTTATTTCACCACAACACTCTCCATCAGAATTTGTACCGCCTCCGGTCCTTTGTTACTTAGTAAATCAACAACACTTAAATTTGGAATAAAGTCAAATCGCTCACTAAACACTTGTTGATATTCAATGGTTTTTAAACTATTATCACTTTTATTGAGTTTCTTTTTAGGATGAATACTATTTCTTAAATCATCAAACTCTCCCCTACTAACATCTGTTTCGGAAAGCAATTTAATTTTAGTATCCAACTCAAGAATTTCTATCAAATTCAAAATTATTTCAATATTTAGGTCAATTAAAAAATTCTTTTTTCTGTTAAAATATTTTTCAAAATCATTCATGTAAAAAAGGAAAAACGGTGATTTGTTATATGCGGAAATGATTGAATTCCAATGGTCTTTTTGCCAATTTATCCCATAATCAATCTGCACATCTTTAAGTTTCATTTTTGTTTTATCTTTTTTTACAGGCACAATTAGCGACAAAACTTTGTTGGCACCTAAAATTTTCATTCTATTTCTGTAACTTTGCTTTTCAAAAAGACTTAAATCATCAATAATAATTTCATTGTAATTAAAAACTTTTGAGAAATATTGTATATTTGGGAAATAATGTGGTTCTATCAATAAAGCTTTCATACAAAAAATGGCAAATAATGTGAAAAATACAAAGTTGAATAAAGGGTTAAATTTAAAATTATTATTAATTTTTCTTGTATTGCTTTGGCTTTTTCCTCTTGTGTCAAAATCAATTGTTCTTCATCTTAATTATAGTGTTTTTAAAAAAGACGATAAATCAGGCTATGTTGAATTGTATTTTAAAATTCCTGTTTCTACAATTTCTCTAACAGAAAATGAAAACGCAAAATTTCAAGCTTCTTTGTCTGTTGAAATTTCGTTTTTACAAAATAATAAAATTGTTTTAACTGATTTTTATAATTTGTTAAGCCCTGAACTTATGGGTAATAAAAATACAAATCTTGCTTTACTTGAATTAAAAAGATACGTTTTGCCTTATGGAAACTATTCATTACAAATCAATATTTCCGACAATAATGAGGAAGGTAATCAAACCAATTTTAATTCAGAAATAGCTGTTTCTTTTCCTCACAAAAACATTGATTTTTCTACCATTGAACTTGCTGACACAATATATCAATATAGTGAAACAAATGAATTTTCACGAAACGGAAAAAAGGTAATTCCAAATGTAACAAACTTCTATTACGTCAATAAAAATTCCCTACAATTTTATGTTGAATTTTACAATGCAAAAGATTTTATTGACAGCAAAATTCTTTATGCAAAATATTATTTAATAAAAGATTCGGCAGTTTTGTATTCTACTGCTAATTTAACAAAACAATTAACACTTGATTTGAATTATATAAATGGAACAATACAAATAAAAGATTTATCACTCGGGCAATATCAATTAGTTGTAGAAATTCTAAATACCAAAAATCAAAAAATTGCCACAAAAACATCTTCTTTTTCAATTATTGAAAAAAGCAAAAAAGACTATACTCTCGAAATAGATAAAATAAAGTTTTTCAAAAAATTACTATCCTCATATACTTATCCCGAACTCAAAAACAATATTGATTACCTCTATTTTATTTCTACCAGAAAAGAACTACAAACCGCAGTATATCTTGAAAAACATGAAGACAGTGCTTCGTCTGTTAATTTTTTATACAAATTTTGGATAGTAAGAGATTCCATTGATCCGGCAAGAGCTTGGTTGACACATTTGAAAAAATCAAACACTGCCAACGAAATATTCGGAACTCAATTACGAAAAGGATATCTTACCGACAGAGGAAGAGTGTTTATGGAATACGGTAAACCAAATCACATTATTGAATCGAAAGATGCATCAATTGCCTACCCTTACCAAATTTGGCAATACTATCACCTTTCAAAAACACAACAAAATAAAAAGTTTGTATTTTTTAATCGCACAGGAGCATTAGATGAATTTGAATTACTACATTCTGATGCAACGGGAGAACCCAAAAACGAGAATTGGAAACAAGTAATAAATAAATTCAACCACAACAATAATTTCAAGGATAACATTTGGGGAGATTATCTTGAAGATGATTTTAATTGGTAGAAAG
>JAYEOP010000364.1:2449-10487 GCA_034723125.1 Bacteroidota bacterium
TCTGATGCAACGGGAGAACCCAAAAACGAGAATTGGAAACAAGTAATAAATAAATTCAACCACAACAATAATTTCAAGGATAACATTTGGGGAGATTATCTTGAAGATGATTTTAATTGGTAGAAAGGAATTGTGAGTTAATGGGAATACAGTTATTTTTTGAAAAATTTTTTTTCTTAATCATAATGGAATCTGCATTTTGCAATGTGTATTTCATTATCCTTTACCCTGTAAATAAGTCTATGTTCTCCGTCAATCCTGCGTAAAAAAAATCCTTTATATTTATGTTTTAAAGGTTCAGGTTTACCAATTCCTGAGAATGAATCCCTTGAAATATCTTTTAGTAAATCGTTAATTCTTTTTAAGATTTTTTTATTGGTTTTTTGCCAATACAAATAATCTTCCCACGATTCATCTACAAATATATATTTCATGAATCAATGAGGTTTTTTCGAAATGATGATTTGCTTTTCAGTTTTTCAATTGCTGAATCAAGCCTTTTTTCATTTGATTTTGATGATAATTCATGCTGAGTTGAATTTAATGAATTATATTCATCTAATGAAATTATTACCACTCCTGAATTTTTACCACGATTTATAATCACGGTTTCAAAATTCTCTGAAACATTGTCCAGATATTTCTTGACGTTTTTTCTGAAATCTGAAATTGATGTTGTTAGCATATCTTTGTTTTTAAGTACGTATCAAAGTACAAATTTATGTACAAATAAGGTAAATCCCAAATAATTTTTAAAATAATATTGCAGGCAATTATCTTGAAAATGGTTTTTAATTGGTAAAAAGGAATTGTGATTAATGAGGGTGTAAGTTCTCTAAAGCAGTTAAAAACTCCACTAATTAGTGCCTATAAGAAAAACGTATATTTTTGACTGTTAGAATATTATGTGTATTCTGTCGCTTGAATCTAATGTCATAAAGTTACAAAACCCAATGACAGCTTGGCTAAATAACAATTGAATGACTTTTACATTCACATCCATTTTAAATTCAAAGCCCAAGTATAATGAATAATACAAAGTTTTCTTAGTGCCACTAATTAAAACACTAATCGAAAAGTCTCCTTAAATACTTCAAAATTCTTTTACTTTGCAGTAAAAACAATATTAAGTGAAAATACTTTTATACATACTTCTTTATTTTATTGCAATAATACCCTTTCCTTTTGTTTATCTTTTTTCTGAATTAATATCCTTTTTTGTAAACAAAATTTTTAAATATCGAAAATCTGTTATTTTAGAAAATTTAAAAACATCATTTCCTAAAAAATCCGAAAAAGAAATAAACAACATTAAAAATAAATTTTACAGACATTATTCAAAGGTATTAATAGAAACGATAAAATTACTTGTTGTTGGCAAACGTACATTGGATCGAAAAATAAAATTTGAAAATGATAAAGCGTTCAAATATCTTTTAAATGAAAAAAAAGGTGCAATTATTCTTTCCGGTCATCTCGGGAACTTTGAAATGGGAGGTCAACATTTTGTAACACAATTAAAACTTCCGATTTATACATCTTATAAAAAAATTTCATCCGATGCATGGGAAAATATTATGATGATACAGCGTTCAAGATTTGGTTCTAAAATGGTTCAAAACAAACAAGTTGTCAGAACAATTTTTAAAAATGTAAATAAAGGATTATATGTTGTGTTTTTAAATGATCAATCGCCCACCTACGGTGATGATGTTTACTGGACAAAGTTTTTTAACAAAGAAACAATGTTTTTTGCTGCTCCTGAAAAAATTGCCAAAAAATTTGATCTGCCTGTTTATTTTCTTGATATGTGGAGAGAGAAATATGGAAAATATAAAATTAAAGCAGAACTAATTTCTGACAATCCTAAAAAAACCGCTGAAAATGAAATTACTGAAAGGTATGTTCGAAAACTTGAGCAAGCAATAAAAAGACATCCTGAAGCGTGGTTGTGGTCGCACAAAAGATGGAAAAGGAACAAAGAAGATTATTTAAAAGTCAGAGCTAAAGAAAAATCAAAAAAGAAATAATAATTTTGCACTTTTGACAAAACCCAAATTAACAAAATGAACAACACTGAAAATCCATTAGTTAGCGTATTAGTTTTGAACTACAACGGGAAAAAATTCCTTGATGATTGTTTTCAAACTGTACTAAATGCATCCTATCCGAATTTTGAAACAATAATGATTGACAACCTTTCTACTGATGACAGTGTTGAATACACAAAAAAGAATTATCCGCAAGTAGAAATTTTTCAAAATGGGGTAAACGGTGGTTTTAGCCTTGCTTACAACAATGCTTTTAAAATTGCAAAAGGAAAATATTTTGTTATCCTCAACAATGATGTAAAAGTAGAAAAAGATTGGCTTGAACCACTTGTTAAAGAAGCTGAAAAAGATTCTGAAATTGGAGCCTTGCAACCAAAACTCGTTTCAATGATTGAGCCTGAGAAATTTGAATATGCCGGTGCTTCAGGAGGATTTCTCGACAAATACGGATATCCTTTTGTAAGAGGTCGTGTGTTTGATACTGTTGAAAACGACAACAAACAATACGATGACACAACACAAGTTTTTTGGACTACTGGGGCAGCAATGTTTGTTCGTGCAGAAACCCTTAAAAAAAGTGGCAACCTTGATGTTGATTTTGTTCATCACATGGAGGAAATTGATCTTTGCTATAGAATAAATCTTACAGGCTACAAACTAAAAGTTGTTCCTGACTCATTAGTTTATCACTATGGAGGAGGGATTATTTCTTACGATAGCTACAAAAAATTGTACTGGAACCATAGGAATTCTGTTTTTATGCTTTTAAAAAATCTTGAAACAAAGCATCTTTTTTCAATACTTATTGCCCGTTTTTTCCTTGATTTGATGACAGTAGGTTGGTCCTTGGTACAATTAAATTTTAAAAGATTCGCTGCATTAATTCATGCGTATTTTTGGCTTTTGCTACACCCGAAAATGATTCTTAAAAAAAGGAAAGAAGTAAAAAACCTTAGAACTGTAAACGATAAAGAAATTTTTAAATTGATGTATCCCAGAAGTATAGCACTTCAATATTTTCTTAAAAAGAAGAAAACATTTACAGAGTTGATGAATGTTGTAAAATAGGGGAAATTATTCGCGTATTCACAGCAGAAAAAAATAAGCAATTATACTAACTTTAAAAAAGATATATCCTAGAAATCTCCCATAGAACATAAATAATATATAATGCTATTAAAATAATTCCTGCTTTATGTCCTATTTTCCAATTTTGTAATGAAAGTAAAATGTAAACGGTAATAACTGAGCCAAGTAAAAGGATTATTGACCTAACCATATTTTCATTCTCAACTGCAATTTCACCCTTTTGTAGAGTAAAAAATATCAACCAAGGAAGACCTAATCCAAAAAGAATATCAAAAATATTAGAGCCAATTGCATTGCTAATAGCCATTCCTCCTCGCCCTTGTTTAGCAACAATTATGGAAGACATCATATCAGGAACGGATGTTCCAATTGCAAGAACTATTAAGGCAATAAAAACCTCAGGAATATTAAATATTTCGGAAATACCTATGGCACCTTCTACTAAGACCCAACATAAGGCACCAATAACTGCTATTGACATAAAAAATACCCAATAATAATATTTTTGTGAAGGGAAAAATCTATCCAAAATATAATCAAGAGGTTTTAATGTTTTTTGCCAACGGTGAATAAAGGATTTATTACCATTAGAGACCTTTTGTTCTGTGGTAATTTCTTTATAAGGAAAAACTTTCACCCATTTAATAACCATAAACACATAAAAAGCATAAAACACTACAAAGAAAGTAGCTTCATAAATTGTAACTTTTCCATCTTGCAATACAAATAAAAGACTAATTATTGCAAAAGCATAAAAAATAAAATCTCTAACAACAGGTTGCCAATTAAGTACTGCTGTTTTTACAAGAGCAATGCTACCGGTAATTACAAGAATATTAAAAATTGCCGACCCTACAATTGTTCCCATTCCGATTTCTACATGCCCTCCGGGTTTTAATACTGCAATAAGTGCAACAAATAATTCGGGAGCACTTGAACCAACAGCCATCAATGTAGCTCCTGCCATGTCATTTGACATTTTTAAATCCTTTGCAATTTTATCAAGTGCAGGAATAAAATATTTATCACTTATACGTGCCAGCAAATAAAAAGATGCCAGCAATGCAAAAATATATACTACAACCATGGTTCAAAAATACATTAAAATTATTAAACAGAAACATTAAATTCTCGTAAAGCATCGTTTAGTGATGTTTTCAAATCTGTTGACGCTTTTCTTTTCCCAATTATCAAAGCACATTGAACTTGGAATTCACCTGCATTGAATTTTTTTGGATAGGAGCCTGGAATCACAACTGAACGAGAAGGAATTCTTGCTTTTATTTCTTTGGGTTCTTTACCCGTAACATCAATTATTTTTGTTGATTTGGTAATTACGACATTTGCTCCAATTACAGCTTCCTTTTCAATTAAAACACCTTCAACAATAATACTTCTTGAGCCAATAAAACAATTATCTTCAATAACAACAGCTGAAGCTTGAACGGGTTCTAAAACACCGCCAATTCCTACTCCGCCACTCAAATGAACATTTTCACCAATTTGAGCACAAGAACCTACTGTTGCCCAAGTGTCAACCATACTTCCTTTTCCAATGTAAGCTCCAATATTTACATAAGAAGGCATCATTATTACACCTTCTGAGATAAAAGCTCCATAACGAGAAACAGCATGAGGTACAACACGAATTCCCTTTTTATCATAATCTTTTTTTAAATCAATTTTGTCATAAAACTCAAGCTCACCACTTTTCATCTTTTTCATTTCCTGAATAGGAAAATATAAAATTACAGCTTTTTTTATCCATTCATTCACTTTCCATTTCTGTCCGTCTTTTTCTGCAACTCTAATTTTTCCTTTATCAAGGAGTTCTATAACATCTCTAATTGCTTGCTTATTACCTTCACTTTTTAGCAATTCTCTTTTATCCCAACAAAGTTCAATTATCTTTTTAAGACCTGAAATATCCATTTGGTTTTGATTTTAAATTTTAAAAACGTGAAAGAAATAACTTGTTATCATTGCCACCAATAATTTCAAGCTTGCCGTCCTCATCAATATCTGAAAATTCAAAAGGCGAATTACAGTTTATTGGAAATCCCTGATTTAAAGTGCCGTCAAAATCTACAAGAAATACTTTTCCATATTCTTTATTTAGATATGCAATAAAATATTCTTCACCAATTTTCACAAATTTAGGTTTTGATGTTATCTCTGCATCAAGAATTGTAGAAAAAACCACTTTCCCTTCATGCGTATATCCAAGTATTGAATTTCCTTCAGCAAAAATAAGTTCTTTATCTCCGTTATTATTTATATCCAAATAATTAAAATATACTTTTCCCGTCCAGTTACCGTATTTTTTTATTTCAGCTTTTCCTGATAAGTAAAGAAAATAGGTCATGCCACTAGTGTCTGTAGAAATTAAATGGGTTTTATCGAAGTCTCTTTCAAACTGAATCTGAAAAGGATTTGTAAATTTTGTATCCAGTTTTAAAGGATCGAAAACTTTATCTCCGTTTAAATCCCACAGATAAAAGACTCCTTTATCACTAACTCCCACTAAGCAAGTTTTTCCTGTTTTAACAAAATATTTTAACGGAAAATCCAAGTTACCTGAGATTTTGTTAGGTCTCCAGCCATTAAGCGGCTTACCCGATTCATTATATCCAAAAATATAATTGTTGCTACTTCCTACAAAATATTTGTGTTTATTATTTTTTCTAATATCAAAAACTGCTAATCCTGATGTTGCGTTGCTACTTAATTTAATAGGATAATTTGCTACATCTCTACCAAGTCTATCAATCAGTTGAAGCTTTTTCTCTGTTGTAAAAAGATATTGTAATTTCCTGTTGTTGTATAAATCAAGCTGAAAAACATTGCCGATAATACTGTCTTCCAATTGTTTTTTCCATAATATTTTTCCTGAAGCAGAAATCAAATACATTTTATTCTGTTTGTCAAAAACAACAATTTCATTACTGCCATCATTATGATTTTTTACTACAAATGGTTTTGAAAATATTGGTGCATCCAATTCAATTTCCCATAAATATTCTTGAAAATTTTTTAATTCGGGAGTATAATTAATTACAATTTCATTATAAAAACTGTTATTAAAATTATTAGTAAGTTGAAAAGCAAAAGCTCCGAATTTACTAAAAACACCTTTGTTTTTTATGTATTCATCAGCCTTTGTTTTATTTAAAAAACGTTCCGGCACCATCAATGAACGTGATGGATTTACGTATAAAAGGAAATTTGATTTACTTGTAAGTTGGTCGGAAAACCTATTATACGAAATAGATGTTTTTAGAATACGCTGTGCTAAGTAATCATCAACTGCTCTTTTTATATTTGAAAGATCAGGACAAAATAAAAGGTAATCACGAATGGAAGTAAAATATGTTTCTTCAGGGAAATCAAATAATGAACCGAAAAGAAATTTAAAAGATGCTGAAAGATTTGTTTTGTAAATATCAAATCCACGATAGCTAATTTTTGAAACCGACTGAGAGCTATCGCTGTATGAGAAATTCTTTGCAGGATCTGTAAATTTTCTTATCGACTTGTCAATTTCAAAAACTTTAAACAAAATTATTGTACTGCTATAAATGTCTTTAGAAATGGGTTCGTTTATCGCTAAAGCAAAAGAGCCGTAAAGCAGAGGTACAATTTCTTTTTCTATGGAAATAGAATGTTCGTTTTCAAACTTAAACAAAGAGTTTTCGTACTTACTTCTATCGGATAGTTTTGTTTGGTGCTTTGAGTAATTTGAATACCATTGTGAAAAATCACTTAAGTTATAGGAAAATAATACCGATGTTTTTCTTGAAAGTATCTTTGTTATTTCTGTATTCCTTGGCTTTTGACCTTCAAATAATCCTGCGTATTGAAACAATGAATCTTTTACTGAAACATTTCCTCTTAAAGATATTTTAGCATCACTAAATTGAATGCTGTAATTTCCTGTTGAAGCAAAATTTTTAAGTTTGCTAATTTCATTTATTACTGATGGTGATACAAATAATTCAAAAAAGGAATTAAGTTTTTCAAAGTCAAAAAACCAACTTTCATTCATCTCTTGATAAATATCATGGTAAGCCGGTGTTTGTAAATTCCCTGTATTTTTTTCAAATGTTCGTATAGCATCTTCAACTAAAATTGGACTTCTGCTTAAAATTAAAATACCATCAAGCAAAGCAAAAGCAAGCTGCGAATTTTGTTTTGTTAGCTGATAATCATAAATTATTTTGTTTCTAAAAGTTCTTTCAACAAGCTTGCAACCCTTTTTCTTTTTAATCAGTTTTTGAACATCCGATGGAGACAATTCTCCTTTTGTTTGAAACAAAAGCAAAATATCCGCATTTGTAACAGAAATTTTATTAACGCTTAAAATAATTTCATTTGATTGAAATAAGTTTTTAATTTTATCATTTGAGTTTATAAGTGAATCAATTAAGATTACTTGGGAATTTATTTTTTTTACCTTTTTTATTTTTATCAAATGCTGAAATACTTTAGTCTTTGAAAAGCGTTTATATTCACCTGAAAAATCCTTGCCTTTGTAATACAACATTGTATTCTCGGGTAATGCGTTTAAAGAAGATAAATATTGAGGTTTAATAAATTTATTAAAAGACCATAATCCGACAATAGCTAACACTACTAAGATAATAAAAACGATAACAATTATTTTCTTTTTCTTAACTGCCATATAATTTTAATTTTTCTCCTTAATTCGTAAATTTTCTTACTTTGTAACAAAAATAGCAAACTTATTGCTTAAAAAAACAAAAAAATAATATAAGGGAGGTTCTTTAAATACATTTCTTTTAAGAAACAAAGATAATGAATAAGATGCAAGGCACAAATTTTTCTGAATAGCCGTAGCTATTGAGAAAAATTTTAACGCAGTCAGATTGTTTATTATC
>JAYEOP010000365.1 GCA_034723125.1 Bacteroidota bacterium
CAACCCCTGAAGAAGGAGCAACCTTTGTCCGCTCCTATCAAAAAGTAACCTACAAAAACATTTATAAGGGCATTGATATTGAATTTTTTGTACAGGAAAATGACGAGCAAAAATTTAAATATAATTTTATTGTTCATCTGGGAGCAGATGCTTCGCTGATAAAACTAAAATACAAAGGAGCAAATAACATTAATTTACTTAAAGGTCAATTAAAAATTGAAACTTCCAATGGTGATTTTTACGAAAGCATCCCTGAAAGCTGGATTTTTGAAAACAAAGAAAAAATAGCTGTTAGCTACAAAGCTTTGGGTGAAAATGTTTTTGGGTTTAATTGTGGAGAATACACAAATTCTCAAACTTTGATTATTGATCCTTTACCAATATTGGATTGGGGAACTTATTATGGGGGGAGTGAGAATGATTTTGGATATGGCATTGCCACAGATCAAAATGGTAATGTTTACACAACAGGTTTAACTGGTTCACATTACTCAATTGCCACATCAGGAGCACACCAACAATCTCATAGTACTTATGGTTGGAATGCATTCATTGTAAAATTAAACTCATCTGGTCAAAGGCAATGGGGTACTTATTATGGAGGTTCTAATTCAGTAGGTAAAGGTATTACTATATATCAAAATGGAAATATTTATGTAACAGGTTTAACTAATTCAACTTCAGGCATTGCCACATCAGGTGCTCATCAGACAACTCATAGTGGTGGTTATAACCATGATGCATTTATTGTTAAATTTAATAGCTCAGGACAAAGACAATGGGGTACATATTATGGAGGCAGTGATATTGATTATGGATTGGGTGTTGCCACAGATCAAAATGGAAATGTTTACGTGCGAGGAGGTACTTTTTCAACTTCTGCCATCGCCACCTTAGGTACTTATCAGACAACTTATGGTGGTAGTGGGGATGCATTTTTTGTGAAATTTAACTCCTCGGGTCAAAGGCAATGGGGGACTTATTATGGAGGTAATGGTGTTGAAGCTTATAATTCTTCATCTCTTGAATATAACATATATGGGAATGGTATTGCCACAGATCAAAATGGGAATGTTTATATAACCGGATATACATCCTCAACATCTGGAATAGCCACTTCAGGTTCTCATCAACCAATTCATGGTGGTAGTACTTATTATTATGATGCGTTTATTGTTAAATTCAATTCTTCAGGGCAACGACAATGGGGAACATATTATGGGGGAAGTAATACAGATTATGGTTATGGTATTTCCACAGATCAAAATGGAAATGTTTTTGTAACTGGATTAACTGGTTCAGCAAATGCCATAGCCACAACTGGTGCCCATCGGACAACTTTTATTGGTTACTATTATGATGCCTTCATCGTAAAATTTAATACCTCAGGGCAAAGGCAATGGGGAACTTATTATGGAGGATATTGTGATAACGATGCACCTGGTATTGCCACAGATCAAAATGGAAATGTTTATATGACAGGTTCGACTAGGTCTTCTGTTATAGCTACACCAGGTGCTCATCAAACAATTTGTGGAGGAGCTACAGATGCTTTCGTTGCTAAATTTAATACTTCAGGGCAAAGACTATGGGGTACTTATTATGGCGGAAGTTTTACTGATTGGGGTTATGGTATTGCTACATATCAAAATGGAAATGTTTATGTAACAGGAATGGCTGCTTCAACTTCAGCCATAGCTTCCTTAGGTGCTCATCAACAAACTCCCGGTAGTTATTTTGATGCATTCATTGCGAAATTCATAAGCTGTTATCCAAATTATGATACAGTTTTCACCAGCGTTTGCGACAGCTTTTATTTCAATGAAAGATATCTTTACGTTTCAGGTACTTACTATGATACACTTGTAAATATTTATGGTTGCGATAGTTTCATCACTTTAAACCTTTATATTCCGCCAAATCCAAAAGCTCGGTTTTCTGTTAATGATTCTGCTCAATGTTTATCCGGTAATTTATTCAATTTTACAAACACAACAACCATTGATTCAGGTACAATAACTTATCAATGGTTTTTTGGCGATAATGATAGTTCGGCTTTAATATCACCCTCCCATTCATATATTTCGGATGATACTTTTTATGTAAAACTATTAGCTGTTTCAGATAGTGGATGTATGGATTCAGCCTATAAAAACATTATTGTTTATCCAATGCCGGAATCGGAATTCGCTATTCAAGACAGTTTACAATGCCTGCAAGGAAATAAGTTTCGATTTACCAACATTTCCACAATCAACAGTGGTAGCCTCAATTATAAATGGAACTTTGGTGATGGTGATACATCCACACAGGAAAACCCGCATCATTCATACCTTAATGCTGATACTTTTAATGTAAAAATGTTAGCGACATCAACTTTCGGTTGTAAAGATTCTACAAGTAAATTGGCTTATG
>JAYEOP010000366.1 GCA_034723125.1 Bacteroidota bacterium
AAAAGATGGCAGGGCAGAAGGAGCAAATGAATATGCCAAAAAGTTTGATTGGTATAAAGCAAATCAGAAAAAAATAATCAAGGATTGGAATATGCCTGATTATAATTGGTAGGTTGAGAATAAGATTGAGAATAAGATTGAGAATGTATGAATTTAAAAAAAAGGAAATATGGAGTATGATGATTTTCGGAAAATGAGTGTTTGGCAAAAGTCATCGGAACTTGTTGTCCTAATTTATGAAATAATAATAAGATGTAAAGAAGTTATAAAAGAGTTAAATTCAATTATTAAAACCATAGAATCAAAAATAAAAAAAAACTTTAGCCTTTGCTTAACCTTAATCATAGCCTAAATTTTAAAAAAAATGAAAACAATTATTGATAACATAAAAACGAGATTTGAAATTTCCGATATAGTAGATCAAAAAAATAATTTGAAATTTTTAAGTTGTAAAAAAGAACAAGCAGTTTCTTTAATTACTCATTTAAAAGATATTGAAGGTTTTTCACATTTTGTTTTATTAACAGCAGTTGATTGGATTGAAGATAATAAATTTCAATTAACATACATTTTGAATAACCCTGATAAAAATATTGATATTGGTATCAGAGTTTTTATTGATAGGGAAACAGCTACTATGGATTCATCTCATCATTTGTGGGAGCATGTTGCTACTTATCAGCGAGAGTTAAAAGAAATGTTTGGAATTGATTTCCCGGGAAGTCCAAGAGTAGATGAGTCATTTATTCTTGAAGGTTGGGATGATATTCCTCCATATCGAAGAGATTTTGATACAAAAAAATATTCTGAAGAAACATTCTTCCCTAGAGAAGGTAGAACAACGAATGATCCTGCTGAATACATGAAAAAAAAGTTATATCCAGATGAAGAAAAATAATAACATATTTAATTGGCAAGCTGACAGATCGAAATATCCTGAATTGGATAAAAATGCTAATCCCATTGTTGATCTTTCATCACATAAATATACAAAAATTTGGCAAGGACCTAATCACCCGGGAATAACCGGAAATATGTCTCTGGAGTTAACTCTTAGTGGAGATGAAATTGTCGAGGCAAAAACACATGTCGGTTATTTGCATCGTGGTTTTGAAAAATTAATCGAGAGAAGAATATATTTTAAAGGTCTTGCTACCTGCATCAGAATGTGTGTGCCGGAAGCAGATTCAAATGAGTATGTTTATTCTTCTTGTGTTGAAGATTTGGCAAATATTGAAGTTCCTGAAACAGCTTTATGGCTCAGAACATTAGCTTTAGAAATGGCAAGATTACAAGTGCTTTTACGTACTGTTCCCGGTCAGGCTTCTACTTTGTCGCTTGGACTTGGTGGGCAGTGGGGAATGTATTTGCGTGATTTGATACTTGATAGATTCTCAGAACTTACAGGTGGACGTATTTATCACATGTACATTGTACCTGGTGGTGTTCGTGGTCATTTACCTGATGGTTTTAAAGAGAGAATGGAAGATAACTTAAAGGGAATTGATGAATTTATAATTAAAATAGAAGACCTGATTTTTACCAATGCTATTTTTAAGAAACGTACAGTAGGAGTGGGAGTTATTGATCCTTCTTGGGTTAGTAAATATGGAATTGTTGGACCAAATGCAAGAGCTGCAGGTTTTAAAAGAGATGTTAGAAAAGATGATCCTTATTTGAAATATGATGAATTGGATTTTGATGTGCCAACTGCTACTGATTCTGATATTTATACAAGGAATTTGATGCGTAAGCAAGACCTTATTACTACAGTTGATTTAATCAGACAGATATTAACAAAAATTCCTGATAATAATAATCTGAGAGCTAAAACACCAAACGTTTTACACTGGGAAATTCCTAAAGGAGAAACATATCATCGTTCTGAATCATCACGTGGAGAATACGGTTTGTATATGGTTTCTGATGGCTCAAAATATCCGAGAAGAATTAATTTGAGAGGACCAAGTTACACACATGCAGTTTCTCTTTTAGAAAAAATGTTGATAAATGCAAATGTAGCAGATGTGCATTCTATAATGGTTTCGTTACAGACTTGCCCACCTGAAATTGAAAGATAAAAGTTGAAAGATAAAAGTTATGGATAAACAGATATAAAAATTCTCTTTGCGTTCTTAGCGTCTTAGCGAGAAATAAAAAAAGTCCCTAAAATACTTAGAGTTAAAAGATAAAAGATAAAAGTTAAAAGATAAAAGTTGAAAGATAAAAGTTATGGATAAACAGATATAAAAATTCTCTTTGCGTTCTTAGCGTCTTAGCGAGAAAAATAAAAAAGTCCCTAAAATACTTAGAGTTAAAAGATAAAAGTTGAAAGTTATGGATAAACAGATATAAAAATTCTCTTTGCGTTCTTAGCGTCTTAGCGAGAAAAATAAAAAAGTCCCTAAAACAC